>JALHUC010000324.1 GCA_022865845.1 bacterium
TCAACCCAGGCCAGCCCGCTTTGAACCGGCACCTCGTCGTCACCAAGACGCTCCCTTCGGACCTTGATATCCAGGCGGAAGGCCAGTTCCAGGAGCTCATGCAGGATGAGTTGATATTTGTCCATTGGCCTCCAATCAGCATAGCGCTGAGATAATTCTCAAAGCTAGTTTAACGCAAAGTGCGCGAAGTTTCGCAAAGTTAAATCTGAAATAACTGAAAACACGGTTGATCTAAAAGCGATAAGTGCTGTCTCTCGCCCTTCGACAAGCTTAGGGCATGCAGGCCAGGCGCAGAGGACACAGAGGAAGGCGTAAATCCGGGGGAAACAACGGTTAATATTAAAGCGATCAAAGCTTTAACGCAGGGTTTTGCAATGCGGCCATTCGAAGGCCGCACCGTCCCTCGACCTAGCTCGGGACCCTGAGCAAGCGAAAGTGCGTCGAAGGGCAAAGTTCCGCAGAGGAAACCTTGCTCTTGGGAAAGAGCCGTTCTTCCAAAAGTTTCAAGAGCGTCTCGCGCCCGTTCACCACGCCTTCAGCGTGGCTCGCTAAAGACGCAAAGCCGCAAAGTATCGCGAGGGTTGATTCAACACAACCTGTATTAGAATAATCAAAGGTAACAACCTTTAAAAAGGTGCAAGATCAAAAAACAGGTTGTCGCCATTGCGCCCAGTCAAACGGCTTCCACGCACTCCCCACCACGAACTTCGCACTGCTCTATTTAAGGCTCGCGATAAAATCCTCCACCGGGATGGCCGGCATGGTCACCATACTGACTGACCCCCTGGATCCGATCTCCACCGAAGCCCGTGCTATGGTTTCGTTGTCCGGTGCCTCCATGATGTTGACGAAGTCGTAGTCACCGAGAACGGCCCACTGGCCCTTGACGGTAACCCCCATGGCTTTGAGTTCCTCGCCAACTTCCAGGATTCGGTCAGGTTTCTTTTTTATAGTCTCGAGGCCATCAGACGTTAATGTGCTGAGCATGATATATATCGGCATATCGCCCCCCTTCCCACAAATGGGGACATGGCGTCCCCGAGCCAAACCAGACGCGAGTGTCCGGAGCCGGACCCCACAAGGTAAAGGATAGCAGAGGGAGACGCGAAATGCTGAGAGAACCTTTCTAATTGACGACTGAGCAAAGGTTTGGATCATTATTCTTTCCGGAGGTCACACCATGCACAATCCCGATTGGGAAAAACCGATGGATCCAGATGCTCCCCTGCCTTTTGAGTTAGGCGGGTGGGTAGACCTGGCTCCCTTCGAGAGGGCACTGGGGATGAATATCGAGTCGTCCGGGGATGGAAAATCGGTTCTGACCATGCCCTTTACGGTCAAACTGGCGCAGGGAAAGGGGCTGCTCCACGGCGGGGCTATCACCACTCTGGCAGACACGGCCGCAGCCATGGCTATCAAGACTCTTCTTCCCGAGGGCACCCACTTCGCCACAGTGGAGATGACCACGAGGTTCCTGGCACCCGTGAAAGGCGGCACCGTCACCGCCCGGGCCAAAGCGGATAAAGACGAGGACAAGGAGCGGACCTACAGGGCTGAGGTATTCATCCTGGATGACCAGGAGGCAGTGGTGGCCGAGTTCTGGTCGGAGTTTCGACTGGCAAGAAGGACGAAGGAAGAAGGATGAAGGACGAAGAAGGACCTTTAATTCCTCCTACCTCCTTCCCTATTCTTCCTTCAAAAGTCTAGGCAACCCTCACCCCATTCGGCACCTTCTCATCCACATTTACCAACACCACATCCCCATCCCCAGGTACCGCTCCAAGGACCAGCACCTCAGATTTGAATCCGGCGATCTTTTTAGGCGGGAAGTTTGTCACCGCCAGGACCTGACGGCCGACGAGTTGGGCTGGATCATACCTCTTCGTGATCTGGGCACTGGTCTGTCTGACGCCCAGGGGCCCGAAATCCACGGTAAGCTTGTAGGCTAGGTTTCTGGCTTTCGGGAACGGCTCGGCGGTAAGAACGGTGCCGACATGGATCTCGACTTTTTTAAAATCATCCCATGAGATCGTGTTCATTTAATCTCCAATTTACTGCAAAAGCGATGAAAGCTTTAACGCAGAGAACCGCAGGGCGGCCCATCCCGGCCGCACCGCAGAGTGACGCTGTTAAAA
>JALHUC010000325.1 GCA_022865845.1 bacterium
CAATTGCCTGATATCCTCCCGGAACGAACACGGCCAGTGCCCTTTTGTCAGCTCTCCCCCAGCTGGTCATATGGTTCAATGAACTGCCCATCCACTGAGGTACGCCTTGACCCAAAACAGCTCCCCCGGACCTGACCGGGCCCCGATAGAAACCGGTCAGGACATACAAGAAAGGGACCCTCCCAGAACAATGGGACGCCAGATATGGCGCCTGCTGCCCTTCGTCCGGCCCTACAGGAAAAGGGTGGCCGCCGGCCTCGCCGCCAGCGTTTCCGCAAGAGCGTTCGACCTGCTCCCCATCCTCGTCGTCGGGCGGGCGGTGGACCAGCTGGCGGCTTCGGTCTCGGGCCATGAGACCGCCCAGCCCATCATATTTCTCTGGTATGGTCTGATCATTTTTGCCACCTTCCTCGGTCTGGCACTGTTCCAGACTACAAGTGATTACGCCTGGGACACCCTTGCCCAGAAGGTCCGTCACGACCTGAGGGTGAGCCTCTATGACCACCTGCAGAAGCTGGACTTCTCCTTCTTCGACGAACGGCAGACAGGCGATCTTATGAGCGTTCTGTCCAACGACGTGGACAACCTTGAAAGTTTTCTGGCCGATGCCACCACAAGTATGGTCAGGATCACGATCACCTTTGCCGGGACCCTGACTGTCCTCCTCTTTCTGGACTGGAGGCTGGCGCTCCTGCAATTTCTGCCCCTGCCTTTCGCATTTCTCGCGATCCGTTTTTTCGTCACCCGGGTTCAGCCCCAATACAAAATGGCCAGAAAAGCGGTAGGAGACATGAACGCTATACTGGAGAACAACATCCAGGGAATGGGGGTCATTCAGGCCTACACAGCCCAGTTCGACCAGTCCGGCAGGATCCAAAGGCAATCGGCCAAATACCGGGACGCCGCCGTAGCCGCGGCCGGCTCGAGGGCCCGTTTCATTCCCCTGATCTATGTCATCGCCGGGGCCTCCTACGCGACCCTTATCGGGGGCGGTGCCTGGCTCACCTTCACCGGATACGGGCCTTCCATAGGTGACTACACGAGCTTCGTTCTTTACGCCATGCGCCTCGTCATGCCCCTCTTCGTCTTCGGGATGCTCATCAATCAGATCCAGCGCAGCGAGGCAAGTGCCCAGCGTATTACAGACCTTCTGGAAACCGAACCGGTCATCAAGGACATACCCGGCGCCGCTCGCCTTCAGACCCCGCCGGCGTCCATCGAGTTTAAGAACGTGCACTTCGCCTATCCCGGCCGCAAGCCAGTGATCCATGGTATAGATTTCACCCTCGAAAGGGGCAAGGTCATCGGCGTCGTTGGGCCCACCGGGGCCGGAAAATCAACTCTCGTCAAGCTGTTGCTGAGGTATTACGACCCGGTGAAAGGACAGCTGCTCGTAGATGGACAACCCCTTTCGGACCTCGCCGTTGACACCTGGAGACAGCATATAGGCTACGTGAGCCAGGAAGCGTTCCTCTTCACCGGCACCGTGGCGGAGAACCTTCTCCTGGGCCGCCCCGATGCCACCTTCGAGGAGATTCAGGAGGCCGCCGGTATCGCCGGTGCGAGGGAGTTCATAGAGAGCCTGCCGGAAGGTTACGAGACGGGGATCGGTGAACGGGGCATGAAGCTGTCGGGAGGTCAGCGCCAGCGAATATCCCTTGCCCGCGCGGTCTTGCGCAACCCCTCGGTGCTGATCCTCGACGAAGCAACTTCCGCCGTGGACACCCGTACTGAAGAGGCGATCCAGGATAACCTCCACCGGTTCCGGGAAGGCCGAGCTACCCTGGCGGTGGCCCACCGCCTCTCCACGGTGCTCAAGAGCGACGAGATCCTGGTCCTGGTGGATGGCCTGGTGGTTGAACGGGGCGATCACCAGAGCCTGCTGAAAGCCGGGGGGGTCTACGCCGACCTCTGGGCAGTCCAGAGCGGCCACGCAGAGGAAGCGAACCACAACTCCATTATTGAGGAATCGTTCAGCAGTCATCTCACAGATCATTAAATTAATCCCGGATTCCGAATTGATAATTCCGAATTAAGATCTAAATCCTCAATCCTCAATCCTGAATCCTCAATTCTCAAATGATTAAACCGTTCACCGTTCACGGTTCACGTTTCACGCTTCACTGATTTATCACCCCCCTCCCCACCCATTTTTGACAATATGAATAAAAGCAACATAAACAACATGACCTATTTCGTCAGCTACAGTTACAATATTGCTTCGGGCGGTAGAACAGCGCACGCGATAATCGAATAAAACCTTATATTACAGCCACTTAAATTGACATTCCTGAAAGACTGCAACGGCTTGACCTTTGCAAGCCTAAGCAATGTTCCCCTATTCAAAATGATTATGGACGGACCGGTTTTATCAGTGGAGGAAGGTCATGGAG
>JALHUC010000326.1 GCA_022865845.1 bacterium
CTGAGGAGCCCCTTTGAGGTCCCGATCCAGAATACACCGTTGGCATCAATGGCAATGGATGTCACGTTGTTGTCGGGCAGGCCCTGTTCTGTGGTCCTGACCGTAAACTTCTTGCGGTCATAAATCGCCAGTCCCTTATCGGTACCGAACCAGATGTTGTCCAGAGGGTCTATGACAACACAGTTGATGAAGTTACTCGGCAGGCCGTCACTGTAATCGTAGGTTACCCAGTTTTGATCTCCATCGAACTGGGAGACGCCCTTGTCGGTGCCTATCCATTTGAAACCCAGCCTGTCAACAGCTATGGCCCGCACCGAGTTGCTGATGAGCCCGTTGGAGGTTGTGTAATTTTTCTTCTTCTTGGTTTCTATCTGGACCCTGAAAAGCCCCTCCTCACCACCGACCCAAAGGAAATCACCTTCGATCACACTGGGATGGATAAACACACCGTTGGAGTTATCGCGCCATAAGCCGCTCGATACAGTATATGCGGCGGTCTTTGTCCGCTCCCGGTTCCCTGCCTGGTCCACCGCGAAATATTTTACGGTGATGTTATCATTCAGGGACAGGGGTGCATTGTAAACTGGAGACATTTCCGATGGTTGAGCACCGTCGAGGGTGTAACGGATCTGGGCGTTTTTCTCTGATCTCAGTTCAAGAGTAATGGGAGGATTGTACTGACCGGGGGCCGGATACGGCACCGTTCGGGGCGCATCAGTGTCTATTACATATTCGGCCACCTGGGAGGCCTCTTTGTTCCCTGCGTCATCCGTGGAATAATAGGAAAGTTTTTCCGTCTTCTCAATGACGAAGGGCCCTGTATATACGACAAAACCCTTTTGTTCAGCCCTGTGCACAAATAGCTGGCCGCTCTTTTCCGAGAAGAGGGTCACACTGATCGGTTTGCTGTAATATCCGGGCGAAGGTTCGACCCTGGTGGAGGGGGGGGTTGTATCAAAGGTGTATTTTTCGACCTGAACCTCTTCCCTGTTCCCTGATATATCGGTGCCGTAAAATTTAAGCTGGGCGTCCTTGACCAGGCGGATAGGAGTTTCGTAAACAGGTGAAGCCTCGGTGGGAGTGATGCCGTCCAATGTATAGCGCACCACGGAGCCTTCCTCACCAAGAAGACCCACAGGAATCTCGCCCGAGAAGGTTCCCCCTGGCGGCTCCGCCCTGGTTTTTGGAGGGCTGCTGTCGAGGATGTATCGCTGATTTTGTCCAGCGCTCCTGTTGCCAACCTTGTCCACAGCGAAATAGGACAAAGTCGTGTTGCTGTTTATGGTAATGGGGCCTTTGTAGGGAGATGAGTCTCCTGATGGGGTCGAACCGTCAACTGTGTAAAAGATGTCGGCGGGTTCCGATGACTCGATCTTTACACGGATCCTGCCGGAATATTTACCCCCCGGTGGCCTGGGAACTGCCTGGGGAGGCACTGTATCAATGATATATTCATTCTTTATGACAGGGCTTTTGTTGCCAGCTTTATCCTCAGCGAGGAAGGACAGGGTTGTTGTCCTGGAAATATTCAGAGGTCCTTTATAAACAGGAGATGACAGACTTGCCTCACCGCCATCGAGTTCGTATCGAATAGTCCCCGGTTCACTGGATATGAGAACAACTTTAACAGGACCGGCAAAGGCAGCTGCCGCGGGATCAGCTTTCACCGTTGGCGGCTGTGAATCAACAACGTAGCTTTCCTCTCTAACGCTCTCTTTGTTACCCGCTTCATCCACTGCGAAAAACCTCAGGACTCCGCTTCTGACGAACTTGATGGGTGTAGAGTACCGGGGGGACTTCGTCGTGGGTCGACTGCCGTCAACCGTGTAGTAAACTGTGGTATTTTTTTCTGCTGAAAGGTTAACCAAAATCGGTTGCCTGAATAGACCGCCGGACGGTTCGGCAAGAGTGATCGGTTTGTTGTTGTCGACCTTTATAGTGTAGACCTCTTTGTGGACATCTTCTGCGTTCCCCGCCTCGTCCACCGCGAAGAACCTGATAGTGGTATCCTTCCTCATGGCTACTGGGTTCAGGTAAGTCTGGGATGTGCGTGTGGGGGTTGAACCGTCCGTGGTGTAATGGACTACTCCTCCATCTTCAGTATTTAACCTGACGGAAACAGGGTGGAAATATTTTCCACCTCTGGGGGAGGCAGTGCTTACAGGGGGAACCGTATCAAAGCGAACCTCATATCTGGCAATACTCTCGGTAGACAGGTTGCCGTATCGATCCTTCGCGAAGTATCGGATAACCGAATCCTTCTTGAGCTGAAGGGGAACAAGATAGGGCATTGGCTGCCCATCGCCAGTGGCGATGAACAGTTCAGCGTCTGCTTCCGTGGTCAGCGTGACCTGGATCTTCTCGTGGTATTTACCCGGTGGAGGCTGAATCTGGACCTCTGGCGGGGTGCGGTCAAAAGGCCAGAACTGTGCCAGGACCGCTACCAGCGCGAGAAGTATCGCCAGGAACAGGAAAACCTTGCCTCTCATCAGGCTTCCTTCATTACACTTCCATCATAATAATAACGACCGTATTTTACATACCCCGAAACGTTCGCCATCCGTGGATCTTCCTTTGTCTTGAGCAGTGCCAGTTCACCACGTACCAGGGGTTTCAGATATTCGAAGAGTGCCTCTCCGCCCCCACCGGCCAGGAGAACAATATCCAGATCCCAATCATCGGTCCAGACCCTCTCCATGTCGCTGGCCACAGCCGTCGCCAACCTGCCGAAAACTTCACCCTTAACCTTGGAAAGATCATATTCGGCGCCCCTGATCTTGATACTGCCCTCACGGACTGCATCGTACAGACGGTAGATCTCCACATTGACACCGCTCATGTCGTTAAGCGCCTCTGAGATGTAAGTGAACGCCTTGGCAATGCCTGTATCGGTGGTCCTGCTGCCGCGCTCCGAATGCCTGAAACCCTTGCATACGGTAAAATCAGTTGTTTTGAAACCGATATCAACCACCCCTATCTTCTGCCGCGCAGCATCCGCCCGAAGGACAGTCCCGTCATCCCGAAACAGATAATCTACGAGGCTTCCGTAGGGCTGGGGTATCACCCTGGCACGGTTGATGTTAAGAACGGTTTCATTCCCCTGGGAGCTGTCATGGATCAGGAGCTTGTGCTCACCCTGGAGAATCTGGGCCAGCTTGTCCTTGTACTCCATGTAATACCCCACCGGTAGTCCGGTGATCACGTTGACAGGTACCCGGCTGGGCACTACCTTGGCAAGTGCGGCGAGGGCAAGGATCTTGAAGTGCTGGGTAACCATTTGAGCCTGGTCCAGGGTAAATTGCCGGACCCTTGACTCCGATTCGGCCAGTTCTCCAACAAAGTAGGAGCGGTCTTCCACTGTCAAATGCAGCCCTGGTATCGCTTCACTGGAGAAAAAGTTGTCCTCCATTGACCGCGGTTGAGGTTCGCCGACGATAGATTTGAACAGAGTAGAGGATTCACCGTCTGTGGCTTTGGTAAATCCGAACCCAACATCAACACCTGCCATTAACATATATGTTCTCCTCAGGCTCCATCAATCCGGATCACATCCATGACCTCGTCCGTGATAAGGTACTGCTGCTGGAACTCTCTTTCCAGTTCTTCGATCCTCATCATATCTATACCGCTCGTGTCAATGAACTCGCTTCTGATGACCGCGTCCCTGGCCTTGATGGCGTTGGGAAGCACGGAACCGAAATAGATCCTCTCCATTTTCAGGTCCTCAAGAGCCTTTCGGAAAAACGATTCCGGTACGTCCGGACGTACCAGCGAGCGGGAAACCAGCATCTTCCTGACATCGTTAATAAATGAGGCTTCCTCTTCGACCCCTTTGAGGGAACGGCCAAACTTTTTAAGCCAACGATCCATGGCTGTCTTTACAATGCGGTATTCCCGCTCTTCCCTGACCAGATCTTCCAGGGATATCAACACATCCTGAAGGGAATAATCACCTGTCTCGATATTGGACATACCGCCAAACAGCGCCTCCACCTTCTTTTTACCGTACTGCGGAAGATAAAGGTTCTTCAGGATCTGGACGACGAAAAGGTCGTGGAAAAGGTTCTCCTGAACATCATCGAACACCTTCTTGCTCATCACCAGGCTCCGGAGTTTGTCCTCCGGAAGCCTTTCTTCCTCGTGGAAGCCCAGACCATTGACAACGTGGTATACATTATCGAATCTGTCGAAGAAGGTGACAATATTCCCGAACTCTTCGAGGGCAATAGTAGTCCCTGTTTCCCGGCTACGCTCGTCACACTCTTTTCCCACTTCGATGAGGATCCGGTCGAAGGCCGAATCTCTATTTTCCAGAGCGATGAGTTTTGACTTGAGCAGCTTTATCAGGTCTTCTTTCTCAAGATGGATGCCCACCTGCCTGCTCTGCAGGAGGATGGTTTCCAGGACCCCTCTCATCTCGACCAGATAAGTCGGTTCCTCGGCGATGATCATTTTTCGGTCGCCCAGCAGCTTTTCATCTAAAGAGTTGAGCAGGTTTACCGGGATTCCCTTTCGAAGAGCTACTGTCCGCAATCGTGAAATGCGCGCCTGGTCGTCGAACCGGATCTCGTCCCTGCTCCTGATATCAACCAGAACGGAGCGGTACTCCTCCACAACCTGACGGTTGCCCGGATACCTGTACATAACATCGATCTTCATTCTTTCCTGAGAATAGGGGTCGATGGCGAGACGGGCTGCAAGTTCCTCCAAAAGAGCATTTTCTTCCTCTCCCAGGGTCTGGGATGTGGAAAACATCTCTTCGAGCCTTCTGTAAAATTTAAGGTGTGAGCGGTTGACCACCTTGAGCAGGAAAAATACGGAAGCGAGCTCGGACCATCTCGACTTGAGCCCCTCCACAATACGAGAATCCTCTTCATCCAGATTGAGCGGAAACCTCTTGAGGGCTTTTCCCAGTGACCTGAGGATCTCTTCCTGCTGTTTTTTCAGTTCGCCACTGCCTTTGTACTGAACAAAGAAGTAATAGTTGAAAACCGCGTGCCCTTTGAGGAAGATCTGTTTGTACTCCTCACTGGAGGAAGTTCTATCCGAGAATACGATCCTGGAACCCGGCTCATGCCTCGCGCCAAAGACCACGAGACGGTTTATCACATCCTGTTTGACCAGGTCCTCAATGGGCTCGTCCACACCGAACATGTAGGGACAAAAATTGCCTCCGTTGCCGGAATGAGACAAGGCTGCCGGACCCAGAATAAATTCGCTGCCACCAACAAAAAAACGATGAACAATTTCACCATCCCTTTCCATGGATTCGTGAAAATAACGGCCGTCCAGGCCTTCTCCGCTGAGCGTAGCGAAAAACTCCTTGTCAGCCCCTATTTCGCCATGGATCCTGAGATCCTTGATCATATTCTCAGTCCACCCGGATCGTCTATAATAATAACCTCGCAAAAAGTTTCTTCGATTTTTCTGAAGGGCGGTCACGCCTCGAGCGTGATCCCCCGCCAGGCGGAGTGAATCCGTCCCACGCCGAAGGCGTGGCCCCTACCCCAGGATGTCCGCGCCGCGGGCATCCTGCTTGATGGACTTCTTGTTTTTCCATCAATTAAATAACCTCACAAA
The DNA here is from genome assembly GCA_022865845.1 of bacterium. GTDB lineage: Bacteria > BMS3Abin14 > BMS3Abin14 > BMS3Abin14 > BMS3Abin14 > JALHUC01. The sequence continues at coordinate 5,581 of JALHUC010000326.1, forward strand.
AGGTTTCTTCCATTTTTCTGAAGGGCGGTCACGCCTCGAGCGTGATCCCCCGCCAGGCGAAGTAAATCGGTCTACAGCAACGCCGGGGCACACTCTGACCTGACACTTTTTTTGCATCCCGGGCCCTGTTAAATTTTCAAAAACTTCAACAATGTTATATCATTTCTTCAGGTATGTCTTGAGCATTAATGCCCTCTACCCAGCTTGAAACCTTGACGTAATCGCTACAAATGCTATTAAATTCATTCCTAACGGAAAGTGACTTCAGCTCCCCCAAACGTGTCACCTGAAAAAGGGTCTGTGACCATGAAAATGAAAAATAAGATCCTCGTTGTCGAAGACGATCCCGATATAAGGACTATGATGACCTTTATCCTGAGGGACGGCTACGATCTGGTTCTTTGCGAAGATGGACGCTGCGGTATCGACAAGGCAGTGGAAGAAAGGCCCGACCTGATCCTGTTGGATATCTATATGCCCGGGATTTCAGGACTGGAGGTGTGCAAAGCTATCCGTGATACCCCGGAGATCTCCTCAACTCCCATTATCATGCTCACTGCAGGAGCTTTTAAAGATGAAGTAACGAAAGGTTATGCCATAGGGGCAGACGACTATGTTTTTAAACCCTTCGAACCGGAAGAGCTTATAGAACGAATCGAAAAATTGCTTTAAGAAAACGCTCATCATGTGGTGTTTTCTCTAAGCAATTTTCCAGTCCAGAGTCCAGGGTCCAGAGCTTAGAGGTTAAATAACCAAAGGCCGCTAAATCAAGCGGCCTTTATTAGTCGAACTTCAAGAAAACGATATCAGGGATCTTCGTTAAAAGGTTTGTCTCTCTAGACCCTGGACTTTAGACTCTGAACTCGGAGCTTATTTTTCTTAGAGATTCCGGCTCTCGGCTGTAAGAAAAATAAGCTCTCGCACCACCTTCGCAGCAACAGCTCCCGAAGGGCCTCCCCAGCCGGGAATTGGACAATATTCTACAACATCTCCAGCAACGACATGGAGTCCACGGCAGGCAAGTATGGCCTTGTGCAGCTGGGAAAACGATATTCCGCCCGGCTCCGGTGTGCCTGTCTCGGGCATGATCGAGGGATCCAGAACGTCCAGGTCAATGCTGAGATAAACCGGCCTGTCCCCTATAATATCAGGAAAGGTTTCAATATCACTGATAAGTGTGTCGTTTTCATCCGACAGCGCCCACTCCTCCCTTGTCCCGGAACGGATCCCGTACTGCAGCAAACTGTCAGAACCCACCTTTTCCATTACCCTTCTCATCACTGTGGCATGGGACAACCCGACTCCCTCATAGTCATCCCTCAGGTCCATATGGGCATCCATGTGAACCACAACAAGTCCAGGGAACGCCGCGGCAGTAGCCTCGACTGCTGGAAGGGTAATGAGGTGTTCACCGCCCATCATGATCGGTACAGCTTCCAATTGGAGGATCTTTTCAACCGTCTGGTGGATCTCTCCCGCAGCTCTTTGCCAATCAGCGGGGAGGATCCGGAGATCCCCGGCATCAGCCAGCTTCAGATCCTCCAGATCGGCATTAAATGGACGGCTGTAGGTCTCCAGAGCATCAGACCAGAACCGTATCCCCTGGGGCCCGAAACGGGCTCCAGGTCTGAAACTTGCGGTGCCGTCGAAGGGAACTCCTACCAAAACGACATCGGCTTCGTCGATGCTGCTGTCTGCTCCTAGATAGCGCTGGTGGGCGTTCATTTGGTCAGGGCTTCAGCCAGGAATCGCGGAAGGGCAAAACTGGCCAGATGGATGTGCCGATCGTAGTATTTTGTCTGCAATTGGGCATGCTCCCGGCACTGTGGAAAGGTTGTTTCCGCGGTCCTGGAACCCATGAGGAAGCTCCAGTTTCCGCTGGGGTAGGTAGGTATAGCAGCGAGGTAGAACCCCACCAGCGGATAAATCCCATCCATCCGCCTGAATATATCGACCATGAAGGGCAGGTGGTAAAATGGCGATTCAGACTGGCATACAAATACACCATCAGGCCCAAGTGCATTTTCACAGTTTCGAAAAAAATCCTCTGAAAAAAGCGCCTCGGCAGGGCCGACGGGATCGGTAGAGTCTACCAGTATGACATCATAAGTACCTGGCGGAGAATCGGCAACGAACCGCACCCCGTCACCGTAAACGATCCTCGTGCGGGGGTCCCTCAGTCCTTCACTGATGCCGGGCAGATGCGTAAGAGCAGCCTCCACCACCATGCGGTCGATCTCCACCAGGGTGACATCCTTGACCTGTGGATGTTTGAGCACCTCCCTGACCGTCCCCCCATCTCCACCACCGATCACCAGGACCTTCTCAGGGGAGGGGTGGGTGTTGAGCGGAACGTGAGCCAGCATCTCGTGATAGACGAATTCATCGCGCTCGGTAAGCATCACCACCCCATCCAGAAGCAACATCCGTCCGAACTCGAAAGTGTCCAGGATCTCCAGCGTCTGGAATTCACTCTCACCGTAGTAGACGCTTTTCTTCACCTCCATGGTGATCCCGGAATGGGGAGTGTGTTTTTCCGTGTACCAAATGCTCATTTTAGCTAACCTCACAAAAACATTAAGGGGGGGAGGGAAAACAAGGAAGGTGGACTATTCTACGCCCCTACAGCACCATCTTTTATCCAGAGGACAACAGCTGCAAAGGCAGCTCCCACACTCTCAACGTTATGGGACACCGCAGCGCTCTCAATACGGCCAACCTTAAGGCCTCTCATCCCGAGGCCGTGGACAGCCATGTCACAGCAGATCCGTTCTATTTCCTCTGAAGGACCTGTGGCGCTGTACTCCATGATGAGTCCGGGCATGGACTGATCCTCCGGAAACGCCGCTGCCACCGCTGCCGAGATGGTCTGACCCTTGAGACTGCTTGTGATGGAAGCGTAGGCCACCGGAACAAGTGCGCCGTAGGGAATTGAAACAGGTTCGATAAGCCGGGCACCGGGTGGGACGATACTGCTCATTTTGACCAGGTTCGTATTACCGATACCGGAGGCCAGGAGGGCACCGTCAAAAGCGTTCAGGGGCATGTACCCTTCCGAAGCACCCTGGGCGAAAAAATAGGCGTCCGGTGTTCGTGTGATCATCATCCTGCCTGGTGTGGAACAGGGCCCAAACTGCCCTTTGGTTTGTGGCAGGCGTTTTCACCCAGGACTCGCAGCTCCCCCCTTGCCAATTCCTTGTATTCAGAGTCACGGGCACGGAAGACCTCCTGCAGATGGTCGTGTGCCGCCCACGGGTCCACCTTTTCTCCGCAGGTAAAGAGGTCGACAGCAGCATAGCCGTATTCCGGCCAGGTATGGATGGCGAGATGGGATTCGGCAATGACAACGACCCCGCTTATGCCGTGAGGTGCGAACCGCCTGAAAACAGAATCGACGATGGTGGACCCGGCGACGACAGCAGCCTCCTTCATGGCACTTTCCACCAGGCTCAGATCATTCAGTGCCACGGGATCGCAATCGTAGAATTCAACCAGTATATGCCTGCCCAGTGATCTCATAACTCATCCCTTTCAAGGATACGGCCTTCCGGATTAGTGGTAAACCGGAGGTGATACGACCCATAGTATGTTAGCGGTTCTCTTGCCCCTGTTGACAACTACATGAGGCCTGTCGGCCTTGAAATAGAAACACTCTCCCTTGCCCACACGCTGGTGCTTGTGCCCCTCCATCTCCAGGATAACTGTCCCGGAAAGAACCATCCCGAACTCTTCACCCTCGTGACCGCTGTCCGTTGAGGCCTCCCCAGGCTCGATAGTCACCAGAACCGGGTCCATCATGTTCCGCTGTGCGCCCGGGATCAGGAGTTCTATGGTTTCCTCATCTCCCTCCCCCTGGACCAGCACCCTGTCCTCTGCACGAAATACCACTTTCTGCTCACCCATTTCCAGGTCTTTGAAAAATTCCGACAAACTGAACCCGAGAACCTCCAGCACCTGGGCCAAAGCTTCTATGGATATGGACGTGTGGTCCCTCTCCAGGAGAGAGATGAACCCCTTGGTCAGATCGGACCGCACGGCCAGTTCATCCTGGGTCAGATCGTTTGCAAGCCTGAGCCTTTTTAGCCTTACCCCTATCTTCATAATGATAACTGGCGAACGGAAAGCCCCCTCTATACCCTTATAAAGCAAAGAAGCGGAGTTTAACAACATGTCTCAATTAGTTTAGTGAGAATCGACTTATAAAACAGAGGAAGGAGGGTTGTCAAGAGTGGAGATAGGGCGCAGGGCGCAGGGCGAAGGGCGAAAAGCGAAGAGGGAAAACCCGCGCCTGTTGACAGTGCCATACTCAGGATTTAAAAAGCTGGAAGTAGATTTTAAGGGATCGGCCTTATTACCTGTTATTATTGGGAAATTTACTTTGAGCTATGCCAAGGGGAAGGCATAATTTGCCGGTTTTCCTACGCCCTACCCCCTTCGCCCTACGCCCTTCGCCCTTTTTTTAGGGTGGATTCTCTTTTATCCACTCTCCATTTGAATAGCGGGCTACTCCCGTTCGGGTGGCAACCCACACCTGTCCGTCAGGGTCGGGCGCAATCATTACAACAGCGTTTCCAGGAAGACCGTCATTTTTGGTGAAGCTCACCCACTCTTCCCTGTCGAAAACCGACACACCCCTTGGAGTCCCCACCCAGGTATTCCAGTCCTTATCAATGGCCACAGTTCGGACCTCGTCATTGATCATCCCGCTGTCTTTGGTAAAGATCCGCCATTCACTTCCTGTGAATTTGGCCAGGCCCTTCATGGTACCAAACCATTTATTACCGGAGTAGTCCACCGCAATGGAGAGGACTGTATCGTGGGGCAGACCGTCCGCTGCTCTCAGAGTCTCATGGACAACATCATCCTTGATGCGGGAAACCCCCTTTTTGGTTCCTGCCCATATGGCCCCATCCCTGTCCACTCCCAGGCAGAGGACCTCCCTGTCGGGCAGACCCTCATCACGGGTAAAATGTGTAAAACCTCCACCGGGGCGCAAGTGATTGAGACCCCGATCGGTGGCGATCCACAGGTCTCCCTTCTCGTCGAGAACAAGATCATTGATACTGGTGCCCAGGAGCCCTTCCCCTTCCCCTTCCCCCATGAAAACCCTTTCCCCTGAGCCGACATGGTAGACTGCCAGTCCCGATTCCGATCCCATCCAGAAAGTTTTGCCATCCGTGATGCTGGGTATCAGATAAACTCCTCTGGCGAACCTTAGCCATACTCCGCTCACCAGGCCGTATTCATGAGTCTGGATCCTTTCCCTATTTCCCACGCTGTCCATGGAAAAAAACTTCAGAGTGGCAGGCCTGGTGAAGGAAAAACCTGAAAAATAGATCGGACTTTCCGTGTCAGGGTCATATCCGTCCAGACTATAATGCGTTCTGGCCGTTTCCTCGGTGCGGAGAGTGACGTTTATGGGCGGGACATAATCACCGCCAGGAGGATCAGCAATAGTTACAGGCGCTTCATCATCGAAGAGGTATGTTTCCTCTTTTAACGCTTCACTGTTGCCGAAGGGGTCCACGGAAAAAAACTGGAGAACAGTATCTTTCCTGAGCACCAGTGGTTCCATGTATTGGGGAGAGTTGGTGGTAGGAGGAAGGCCGTTGATGGTGTAATGGATCCGGGCATCGGCATCTGATACGTTGATCTTCACTGTCAGGGGAGAGGTGTAAAGACCGGTTGCAGGATACGCCTCAGAGGACGGCGCATCCTTATCAAGGTGATAGGTCTCACTGTAGATCCTGCTCTGATTCCCGCTCTCATCTACAGCAAGGAACCTGAGCTCCGAACTCTGGGTCAGCCAGAACGGGCCCTCGTACTTTATCGATCCCTCTGTGGGATCCAACCCATCCAGAGTGTAGTAGATCTCCGATTTCTCATTGGCTGTCAGCCTGACAAGGTCCCCGGCGCGGTAGTCCTCCGGCAGAGGCATTGTACTTGCCTCGGGAGGGGTCGTGTCCAGCATCTGATTGGCAAGCTTGAACCTGTAGAACTCCTCCCTGACCGACTCCCTGGACCCATCCATGTCCATGGCAAAAAACTTCAACTGTGTATCCACTGTAAGGACTATGGGCATCCTGTAACTGTTACTGTCGGTGGAGGGATCGGAACCATCGATGGTGTAATAGATAGTCGCTCCTTCCTTGGTGGATAGAGTTACTCTGACGCGTTTTGAGTACATTCCGGCAGGAGGCTCTGCCACCGTCCTCAGTTCGCCCTCGAAAGGCTTCTGGAGCCTGATACGGTAGAACGCTGCCTGAACACTGCTGCGCAAACCATTGGAATGGACAGTAAAGTAACGAATGACCGTATCATCCTCAATACCTACCGGATCCTTGAAGGTCGGTGAATTGCCACTGGGTTCTGAGCCGTCAAGGGTGAAGTATACCTGCGTATCTTCAGGAACATTGAAGGTCACGGTAATAGGGTTCGAATACTCCCCCGGAACAGGCGTAAAGCCTATCTCCCCTGTAAGGGCAGGCATCGGTGTGATAAGCAATCCGATGATTGCGATCAGGAAAAAACCAAGAGTGCTGCGCGCAGTTGAAAAATCCACCTGAACCTCCGACCATGGGGTTGCCTGGGAGCCTGGAGTGATCCTTCGGCAGGCTAATGGAGTACACCGACCTACATTATGGGAAATTTAAGATTCGGTGAGAACACCCCGACATATTAGGGAATCTTGCGACATATTAGGGAATCTTGCGACATATTAGGGAATCTAAGGTTAAATGGCAATGACCTTGAAAACGATGACCTTGGAAACGACATGACCTTGAAAACGGCTCGACTAAGCGGGGGGACGACTTGGCGACTTTACGAAAAATCAGATCTTAGCCTTGTTTATCACCTGAAAATGGGGAATCCATCCCATATTAATCATTCTACCTGGACATGCGGTTTTTTCTCTCAGTCGATTAGTCGGCCAGTCGTTCGGTTTTTTGTCCCTCAGTCGCCCAGTCGGTTGGCTTTTTGTTGCCCGTTCGTCCCGTCGAAATGCACCTCGAAAGATCCAACCTCTTAATATATATCAGTTATCAAATTGGTTAGATTACGAGGTGCGCAGGCCCTACCAATACCTGCTATAATCAGTTTCATGACCAGCCAGACCACCAGAGCCCTCGCTTATTTCCCATCAGACGGTGAGATACGCCTTACGGATTTCCCGATACAGCCCCTTGAGGCCGACGAGATACTGGTCCGGATCACGCGAGTTGCCTTCACGCGCCGTGACCGCCTGCTCCTGGAAAACAAGAGCGCCATAATGCCGGAGGGAGATAATTTTATCATCCCAGGGCACGTTGCTGTGGGAAAGGTGGTCGAGATCGGTTCCATGGTCAAGGAGTTTGAACCGGGGGATATCGTGGTACCCACGATCCGCAGGGACTGCCACCGTTGTATCGATGCCAGGTCCGATCTATGCCCCCATCCCGATCGCTACCAGGATTCAGGCATTTCGGGTGCTCACGGCTTTGCCAGGGACTTTATGACGGTACACGGACGCTACCTGATAAAGATCCCGCCCCAGCTCGAGGACCTTGCCCTGCTGCTGACACATTTAAGCGTCGCGGAAAAAGCCCACCAGGAGGCGATCCAGATAATCAAACGGTACAATTTTTATTGTTACCACGATTCGATAGATGTCGTTCCCAGCGCGCTGATCACGGGTATGGGATCGGTCGGCATCATGATGACCTACCTTTTGAGTTTGTACGGTTACAGGATAACCGTCTTCTGCCGGAGAGAATCTGACGACATTCGCTCCAAGGTCCTCGAACCCCTCGACCTTGAGTACATCAACACATCCCGCATACCCATGTCGCGCCTTGAAAAAGCCGGATACAGCTTTCAACAGTTGTTCGAAACCACCGGCGACCCGGAGTACATGATAAGCGTGATGCCGTTTATGGGCCCCAACGCCGTCATGGCGATCATCGGAGTTCCCGATCACGATTCTGAGGAAAAGATCCCGGAGGTGGACATAAACCGGGTCTTTACACGCATGGTCATGGGAAACCAGGTGATCTTCGGGAGCATCAAGGCCGGCAGGGACGCCTTCGAGTTGGCAGTAAAAGATTTAACCGAGCTATCAGATCTTTACGGGGACTCCCTGGTATCTCTCCTGACAGACACATTCCCCCTGGCTGAATACAACCGGCTCCTGACTCTGAACACACGAGACACCATCATTCCCTCCCTGACACTGACCTGATGTTTGAATCCAAAATCTAAAATCCAAGATCCAAGAACAATCTAACCGCAGAGGACGCTGAGGTACGCAGAGGGGAGCTTACTCCTGGGTAAAGGCCAGTTGCTATAAAGGCGACGTTTTTCACCACTGCGGACAGTGAGAATACTGAGCAAACCTGGAAAGAGGTTAGACGATCGTCATTCCGGACGTCACGCCGGTGGCGTGATGACCCGGAATCCATTCCTGCCTGTCATTGCGAGAAGTATCGAGCTAAGCGCGAACGACGAAGCAATCCCGAAGAAGAAGTAGACACTTTAAAAAAACTAAAAACAAAGCCCCGGATTCAGGTGCTTTATGTCTGGAGTTCCAAGTTCCATAATTCAGGTTCCAGGTTTATCCAATTACTTGTTTTCTCTGTGTTCGAAGCCTGTCACGCCAGAGGCGTGATGACTCTGTGTGAGTATGCTTTTACCACTCTTAGAGCAAATGCGCTTTCCCCCAAGTTTAGTTTTCTCAGCGGTCCTCTGCGGTATATGCGGCCTATAAATGGGCCGCCTCTGCGTCCTCTGCGTTAAAGCTTTAGTCGCTTTTTAATGCTGGATTCCGGTCACGGCGTCCGGCCGTGTTCGGAATGGCGGCGCACTTTCTCCCCCTCCCCCTCTCTCCCACTCACCCCCTCCTGTGTTTCTCCGTGTCGCCATGTCGCCGCGTCCCCGCGTCTGAGATTTTCCCCTTACCGCCTTTACCGGTAAATATCCTTCCTGTGTCCAATTCTAAGAACCACGACCTCCTCGTCCATGATGGCGTAGACAACTCTGTAGTCTC
>JALHUC010000327.1 GCA_022865845.1 bacterium
GACATCCAGGCTGGGAAGCCTGTAATATAATGCTCCGGGGCGTTTTCTCTTGAGCTGTCGCTCCTGGATCAGGTACATGACCCCCGAACCGAAGGCCATGGCGAACAGGGCGTCACCCATGAAACTCAGGGTCACGTGGATGGGCAGCCAGTTGCTTTGAAGTGCGGGGGGGATCTCTCCAATTCCCTTATTGGGCAACAGAGCGGCGGCGACCATGAGGATTAAATTGATGGGCATAACGAAAGCACCAAGCACGGGCACTTTGTATTTCATGGTGATGATCAGGTAAGCGGTGACGAGGCACCAGGAGAAAAAAACCAGGGACTCGTACATATTAGTCCCGAATGGCATTCCCCCCTTAAGGTACCTGGACAGGAAATATCCCAGCTGAGAGGCAAAGGTCAGGTACAGGGAATAGCGGGCCACCCTGGGGACCATCGGATTACGGTAAACGAGGAAAAGCAGGTAGTGCAGTGTGGCCAGGGATAGAAAAATGAGGGAGGCGGAGAAGAATATTATATCCATGTAAGGGCCTCAGACAGGAATAGGGAATAGGGAATAGGGAATAGGGAAATAGATGCCCCTTTTATCACTTTTTGCGGCAGAGCTGATCTCGGGTTTAATCCTCTGTTAAGGATTTCCTTCCACCTTCCACCTTCCGAATTCCAAATTCCTAGTGGATCGCAACTGCCTTTTTCTCGCCGGTGACACTGATAGCACTCACATTACACCTCTCGACACATAACTGGCAGCCTGTGCAGCGCTCGGGATCCACCACGTGGAGTTCCTTGGTCTCACCCTGGATGGCGTCACAGGGGCAGACCTTCGCACAGATGGTGCACCCGTTACAGGCATCAGAGATGAACACGGGCGCACGGGGCAGCATGCCGTCGAGAATGGTATCCTGAGGGCAGTTGTCGGCGCAGATCCCGCACTCCACACACTTATCAGGGTTGATGAAAGCCAGGTTGTTTTCTACTTTAACAGCTTCCACCGGGCAGACTTTTTCACAGATCCCGCATCCGGTGCAACCCACCTGACAGACCTTCCTGACGCGTCCACCGACATCGGTGGAGCTGCAGCTGACCCGCACCTCGTGGTTGAGGGGTTCCAGGGCGAGAACATCCCTGGGACAGGCCACGACGCACTTGTTGCAGGCCGTACACTTGTCGGCGTACACGATGGGAAGACCATCTGGCTTCATGACGATGGCGTCGAAGGGACAAACCGCCTCACAGGTCCCGTATCCCACGCAGGAGTAGCGGCAGGCTTTGCCACCACCACCAATGAGGATGGCTGCGCGGCAGTCCTGGACGCCATCGTACTCGGCTTCCATGGCGGCCTTCTCGTTGGTCCCACCGCACTGCAGGACAGCGATCTTTTTAACCACATCCCCCACCTCGAGGCCCAGGAACTCGGCCAGTTGCGAGATGACGACCTCGCCTCCGGGGGCACAGCCCGTGGGCTCCGTTTCTCCCGCCAGGAGGCCGACGGCAAAACCGGGACATCCGGCGTAACCGCAAGCTCCGCAGTTCAAACCGGGCAGGATGCCCTCGATGGTCTCAAGACGGGGGTCAACTTCAACGTGGAATTTTTTAGATGCGAGACTGAGGCCGAATGCGGCGACAAGTCCGAGTCCGGTAAGACTTACGACTGCTGTGACCATAGCTCTATTTCACCATTCCGGAAAAGCCCATGAAGGCAAGTGAAAGAAGGCCCGCAGTGACAAAGGCAAGGGCCGTCCCCTTAAACGGTTTCGGCACATTGGACATCTCTTCCGTTTCCCTGATACCCGCCATAAGTACGAGAGCCAGAGTGAAACCGAGGGAAGAACCAAACGCGAAGACCAGGGTGTGAAAGAAACCCAGCCCCTTCTGGACTGTGAGCAGCGCCACACCCAGAACAGCACAGTTCGTGGTGATGAGGGGCAGAAAGATGCCGAGGGACTGATACAGCCCGGGGCTGACCTTCCGGACAAACATCTCCACAAACTGCACCAGGGAGGCGATGACCAGGATGAACATGATGGTCTGGAGGTATTCGAGCTGGAACGGGACGAGGAGGAAGTTCTGGATGTTCCATGTCACCGATGCGGCGACGGTCATGACGAATATCACCGCCATCCCCATGCCTGTGGCGGTCTCGATCCTCTTGGACACCCCCATGAAGGGGCACAACCCAAGGAAGCGGGCCAGCACAAAGTTGTTGACGAAAACTGTACCTATAATGATGAGAAAAAGCGTCTGCACCTGTCAATCTCCTTCATTATGATGTTTAGCACCCGAAACGATGATAAACGGTTCTGGGGCTGTCCTTGACAAACACGCTACCATTCCATAATTTCTGATTTTTGACAAC
>JALHUC010000328.1 GCA_022865845.1 bacterium
AATGATCCACGGGGGCATATTGGCCAGAAAAGAGAACCCCGACCATCTCAAGCAGCTTCAGAGCCATAACATCACACCCTTCGACCTGGTGGTGGTCAACCTCTATCCCTTCCAGAAAACGGTTGAAAAGGGTGACGCCACCCTCGACGAGGCTCTCGAAATGATAGACATCGGCGGCCCGGCAATGGTGCGAGCCGCAGCCAAGAACTTCCCTTCTGTGGCCGTTATCGTTAACCCGGAAAGGTACGGGTCAGTCCTGGACGAGATGGCAGATGAGATCGGCATTTCTTTTGCCACCCGGCTTGCTCTTGCCCGGGAAGCCTTTTCCCACACATGTCTATACGATTCAGCAGTGGCCGCATTCTTTTCATCTCTGGATGAAGAGGGAGGGAGAACCGGTGATGTGTTTCCTGAAACCCTCATCGTTTCCGGCCGCAAGCTGCAGAACTTGAGGTACGGTGAGAACCCCCATCAGAAAGCAGCTTTTTACGCCGGGACAACTTCCAGGGAACCGCTTTTGACCCAGGCGCGCCAGCTGTGGGGAAAGGAGCTTTCCTACAACAACATCCTGGACACCGACGCCACGCTCCAGCTGACAATGGAATTCGACCAACCGGCCTGCGTGATCATCAAGCACACGAACCCCTGCGGCGCAGCTCTGGCAGGGACCCTGGCCCAGGCGCACAGGCAGGCAATGAAGACAGATCCCCTATCTGCTTTCGGCGGCATTGTAGGTTTTAACCGCGAAGTGGACAAAGAGGCAGCCCAGGAGGTGTCCAAGGTTTTCACCGAGGTTATCATCGCCCCATCCTACAGCGAAGAAGCCCTCGATATCCTGAAAGCAAAGAAGAACCTCAGGATACTCGAACTTCCAGGGATAGACCGGCCTGAATTCGATCCAGCCATCCCGTTTATCAGGAGTACGGGGGGCGGCTTCCTCGTACAGGACCGGGACCTTCTCACTCTGGAGGAGGGAAAGATATCGGTGGCAACCAAACGCCTCCCCACCAAGGAGGAGATGACCGCCATGCGTTTCGCATGGACCATCGCCAAGCATGTTAAATCCAACGCGATTATCTACGCCAGGGAAGACCAGCTCGTGGCAGTGGGGGCGGGGCAGATGAGCCGCATTGATTCGGCCAAAATCGGGATCATCAAGGCCAACCTCCCCATCGAGGGAACGGTCCTTGCCTCCGACGCCTTCTTCCCATTCAGAGACGGGATAGACGCGGCTGCTGAAGCGGGGGTCACCGCCATTATCCAGCCTGGCGGCAGCGTGCGAGACGAAGAGGTCATTGCCGCGGCGGACGAGCACGGCCTTGCCATGGTGTTTACGGGAATAAGGCACTTTAGACATTAAAACCAGTCCAATGTCCAAAGTCCAATGTCCAAAGAAAACCCATATACTGCACTGGCATCAAACCGTTGGACGTTGGTCGTTTGACGTTGGACCTTGATCATCGGAGGTATTTCAATGAAAGTTCTGGTTGTAGGCGGTGGCGGGAGAGAGCACACTCTGGTATGGAAGCTGAACCAGTCCCCGAGAGTCACCAAAGTATACTGCGCCCCGGGTAATGCAGGGATCTCCAGGGAGGCGGAGGTGGTACCCATCGATGTTACCGACATTAAGGCCCTCGTGGATTTTGCTGTCAGTGAGGGCATCGGCCTGACCTGTGCTGGCCCTGAATTGCCCCTGACCCTGGGCATCGTGGACGCCTTCGAGGCTGCGGGCCTGCGCATCTTCGGCGCCAGCAAAGCAGCCGCCGAGATCGAGGGCAGCAAGGTGTTCACCAAGGATCTTCTGGCCAAGTACAACATCCCCTCCGGCACTTACCAGGTTTTTGATGACGCGGGCGCAGCGAGAGCATACCTGAAGGAGATCGGTGCGCCTATCGTGGTCAAGGCCGACGGGCTTGCGGCCGGCAAAGGGGCCATCGTCTGCCAGACTATCGAGGAGGCAGAGGAAGCTGTAAGACTCTGCATGGACGAGAGAGCCTTCGGTGATGCAGGAGACACGATCGTCATCGAAGAGTTTCTGGAAGGAGAAGAAGCCTCGTTCCTGGCCTTTTCTGACGGAAAGACTGTCCTGCCCATGGCCACATCCCAAGACCACAAGCCTATCTTTGACGGGGACAAGGGACCCAACACAGGCGGCATGGGCGCCTACTCCCCCGCTCCCGTGGTGACACCAGCTCTTTTCGACCAGGCCATGAACGAGATCATGATCCCCACGGTACAAGCCATGGCCGCAGAAGGTCGGCCTTACAAAGGCGTGCTCTACGCCGGGCTTATGATAAAGGATGGAAAAGCCCGGGTTCTAGAGTTTAACGCCCGTTTCGGAGACCCCGAAGCCCAGCCCCTCTTCATGAGGCTGGACGGTGACCTCGTGGAAATAATGGAGGCGGTTATAGACGAACGCCTTGATGAGATCACCCTGGACTGGCAGGACGACGCGACCATTTGTGTTGTTATGGCTTCCGGCGGTTATCCGGGGGATTATGAAAAGGGCAAAGTTATTACCGGAATTGATGAGGCTGATGCTCTTCCCGATGTTAAGGTGTTTCACGCAGGCACTGCGGAAAAGGACGGGAAGATCGTCACATCCGGCGGCAGGGTGCTGGGCGTGACAGCAAGGGGCAAGGATATCCCTCAGGCCATCGAACGGGCCTACGAAGCCTGTGCTCTCATCAAGTGGGACGGGGCACAGTACAGGACGGACATCGGGGCAAAGGCGATAAAATTTCTGAAATGAAGTGAACCATAGAGAAAACCGGAACCTGGTTAAAAACGGTTGCAAGGAAAGCGATGCTTTTACCGCAGAGTACGCAGAGGAACACGGAGGAGAGCTTAATTCTGGGGAAAAGCGCAGCTTATAGAAGAGCGGTGTTTTTTCACCACAGAGTTACTGAGGACACTGAGAAAACATTAAATCTGGGGAAGGCACTGTTGCCATGAAGGCGAATAAAGCCTTAACGCAGAGGACGCTGAGGCGGCACGCTGGTAGGCCGCACGTAGCGCTGAGGACCGCGGAGAAAACCTTGGATCTGGGGTAAGGCGTGGTTTCTATAACGGCGATGTTTCTCACCACAGGGTTCACAGGGTAACACAGGGTTAAACTTAATCAGGGTTAATTCCTGGAACTTGAAACCTGGAACATGGAACCCCAACCGCAGGTTGACGTCGGCGTCATTCCGGCATAATAAAGTCATTTTCCCTACTCTTCTTCCCCCTTGAGGGGGGAAGACCGAGATGGGGGTGAAAGCAAGTCGTAATTATCCGGAATCCAGTGTTGAACGCATGATATTTGCGATCTGAAATTTGAAATTGGGAGACTTTATGGAAAAGATTGATGTTCTTATTCTCATGGGAAGTCCCTCTGATGAAAGCACCATGGTCGATGCCGCAAATACCCTTCGGAAGTTCGGTGTTCCCTTCCGGATGGCGGTGGCTTCGGCTCACCGGACTCCCGAAAGGGTGCGCACCCTGGTGGAGGAGGCCGAAAGGGACGGGTGCAGCGTCTTTATCGCGGGGGCTGGGTGGGCTGCCCACCTCGCCGGGGTTGTAGCTTCCCTGACCGTAAAACCGGTGATCGGAGTGCCCATCCCCTCCTCACCCCTCAACG
>JALHUC010000035.1 GCA_022865845.1 bacterium
GAAATACCTTCCAGTTTCGTCAGAGTTCTAGGTTCCATACAACGCCAGAAGGAGGCCGCCTAGGCCCTTTTCAGATAATTTGAATGAATGTTGATGGACTCGCAAAAGGTCATCAACGCGCCCTGGTTGGGGCGCCCAAATCAATGATCGGCAATTTACGTCATTGATTTGTAAGGAAAGCGAAAAGGACATTTTTCGCTTTCCGTGGAGCAAAAAGCCACGAATGGATTTTTTGCGACCCTATCAATGTTTCGTATCAGGAGGAAAATACGATGGCAGATATCAAGAAGGAAGATGTAGTCCAGTTCATTGAGAACATGACCGTTCTCGAGATGGCCGAATTTGTCAAAGAGCTTGAAGAAAAGTTTGGAGTATCGGCAGCCGCTCCGGTGGCCATGGTCGCCGGTCCAGCAGTTGCTGGCGGCGCTGCGGAGGAGGAGAAGACGGAGTTTGACGTGGTCCTCTCCGAAATCGGTTCCGAGAAGATCAAGGTCATCAAGGTTGTGCGCGCTCTCACCGGTCTTGGCCTCAAGGAGGCAAAGGACCTGGTTGACAGTGCTCCCGGCAACGTCAAGGAAGGCGTTTCCAAGGCCGAGGCCGAAGAGGCCAAAACCCAGCTTGAAGAGGTTGGCGCCAAGATTGAGATCAAGTAATCCGTCGTTTAGCTAGTTGTAAAGGGAGGAGAGCCTTTTGAAGGCCTCCTCCCATACTTGCTTTTACCAGTCTAATAGACTTTTTGCCGCATCCACGTGAGGTGAGACGATGGCACAAGCCCCAAAATCCCACATACCGCTGCGCAGAGATTTCTCCCGGTTACCTTCCATCATCGGTATGCCCAATTTGATCGAGGTCCAGAAAGAGTCTTACGAGAAGTTCCTGCAGATGAACATTGAACCCGGGCAGCGGGAGGAGACTGGTCTCCATGCCGTCTTCAAGGGTATTTTTCCCATCGAGGATTACTCCAGGACAACTCTGCTCGATTACGTCAAGTATGACATTCTGGAATCCAAGTTTGATGTTCAGGAATGCCAGGACAGGGGCATGACCTATGCGGCCCCGCTCAACGTCACGATACGTCTAATCCACCTTGAGGTTGACGAGGATACGAAGACCAAAAAGGTGCGTGAAGTCAAGGAACAGGACGTTTATCTGGGAGAGATCCCTCTGATGACGGCCAACGGGACCTTCATCATCAACGGGACCGAGCGGGTCATCGTCAGTCAGCTTCACAGGAGTCCGGGTGTCTTCTACGAGCTTGACAAAAGCAAATCCATGATCGGAGGACGCCCCCTGTATTCGGCCCGTGTCATCCCTTATCGTGGATCATGGCTGGATTTCGAATATGACGCGAAGAGCCTCATCAATGTGCGCATAGACAGGCGACGCAAGATTCCGGCGACAATCCTGCTCAAGGCTCTTGGTTACAACCCGGAGCAAATTATCCGGCTGTTCTACATTATTGACCGGATCCGGTTGAACGGTGGCAAAGCTTTCAAGACCTACCAGCGAAAAACCATCGAAATGCAGAACGTCTCTAGGGACATTGTCGATCCGGCAACGGGAGATGTCCTCGTGCGAGAGGGCCGAAAAGTCTTCGCCTCCTCCGCGAGAAAAATTGAAGCCGCTGGGATAACAGAATTTGAGATCGATCTCCACACTGACCTTCTGGGTCGATTCCTGGCCACTCCTATCGTTGACACCGCCTCAGGTGAGATCATCGGGGATTGTAACGAGGAGATCACGGAGGAGATGCTTGAGCAGATAACGGCTGCTGGTGTCGAGGAGCTCGAAATCATCTTCATCGACAACAACCGCTATGAGAGATCTCTCAGAGACACCCTCGCGACGGACAAGGTCCTCAATGAAGAGGACGCTCTCCTGGAGATCTATCGGAAATTACGCCCCGGAGACCCCCCGACTCAGGAAACGGCCAAAGCCCACTTTGACAGACTGTTCTTCTCGGATGATCGTTATGATCTTTCCCGCGTTGGACGCCTGAAGATCAATATCAAGCTTGCGGAGGAGCTCAAGGAGATCTTCGGCGGCGAGGTACCACCTCTGGAGGCCCGCGTTCTCATGAGAGAGGACATTGTGGCCATTATGAAATACCTGGTGAAGCTTAGAAGCGGCACCCAGGAGGCCCTTGCAGACGATATCGACCATCTGGGGAACCGCCGCGTGAGAAGTGTCGGCGAACTTCTCGAGAATCAGTTCAGGATAGGGCTGGTCCGCATGGAGCGAGCCATCAAGGAGCGCATGAGCATCCAGGAGATGGAAACGGTCATGCCCCACGATCTCATCAACGCAAAGCCGGTCTCAGCCGTGGTGAAAGAGTTTTTCGGTTCCAGCCAGCTTTCCCAGTTCATGGACCAGACCAACCCTCTTTCCGAGGTTACACACAAGAGGCGCCTTTCGGCTCTCGGCCCGGGCGGTCTTACCAGGGAGAGGGCCGGCTTTGAGGTCAGGGACGTGCACCCAACGCACTACGGCAGGATTTGCCCCATTGAGACCCCGGAAGGTCCAAATATCGGTCTTATCTCCTCCCTGAGCACCTACGCCCAGATCAACGAGTTCGGGTTTATCGAGACGCCGTATCGCCAGGTTGAAAATGCCCATGTCACCAGCGATATCATCTACCTGTCGGCGCTGGAGGAGGACAAGTATTCAATCGCTCAGGCTAACGCTCCATTAGATGCGAAAAACAATTTCGAGGACGATTTCGTAGCGGCAAGAAAGGGCGGAGAACCCACCATGGTCCCCAGGGAAGAGATTCATCTCATGGATGTTTCCCCCAGACAGCTGGTGTCCGTGGCGGCCTCCCTCATTCCCTTCCTCGAGAACGATGATGCCAACCGTGCTCTCATGGGATCAAATATGCAGCGTCAGGCTGTGCCGCTCCTCACCACGACCTCTCCACTGGTGGGCACTGGTATGGAGGCTGTGTCGGCAAGGGATTCCGGAGCTGTTGATATCGCCAAGCGAAGCGGCTGGGTGGAAAGTGTTGATGCCGGACGCATTGTTATCCAGGTCGATGAGGACGAGGAAGAAAAAGAGGGTGTGGAAGGTTCCTCCAATGTGGACATCTTCCACTTGACCAAGTTCATGCGTTCTAACCAGAATACCTGCATCAACCAGGTGCCCATCGTAAAACCCGGTCAGCACGTTCAGGCCGGAGAGGTCATCGCGGACGGTCCCGCCACCCAAAATGGGGAATTGGCCCTCGGCAAGAACATCCTCATGGCGTTCATGCCCTGGAACGGTTACAACTTTGAAGACTCCATCCTCGTGAGCGAGAGGCTCGTCCAGGAGGATGTGTTCACTTCCATACACATCGAGGAGTTTGAGGTGATGGCCCGGGACACTAAACTGGGCAAGGAAGAGATCACAAGGGATATTCCCAACGTGGGAGAAGAGGCGCTGAAGGACCTGGACGAGTCGGGGATCGTGCGTATCGGTGCCGAAGTGAAGTCCGGGGATATCCTGGTCGGGAAAGTTACTCCGAAAGGGGAGACCCAGCTTACACCCGAAGAGAAGCTTCTCAGGGCCATCTTCGGAGAGAAGGCCGGAGATGTTCGCGATACCTCTCTCCGGGTTCCTCCGGGCGTCGAAGGCGTTGTCATCGACGTGAAGGTTTTCTCCAGGAGGGGCATGGAAAAGGACACACGTGCCCAGACTATCGAAGATGATCAGGTCGCCCGTTACATCAAGGACAGGGACGACGAGATCAGGATCGTACGCAACAGCATGTACGAGAAGATCCGTTCTACCATCCTGGGAAGGAAACTCGCTGCGGACCTGAAAGGCCCGGATGACAATATCCATGGGAAAAAAGAGGGCAAGGTAACGAACAAGATCCTGGACGATTTTCCCAAGGTCAAATGGTTCGATATTCCTCTATCCGATTCGAAGGCGTTAGAGCGCATGATGATCCTGCGCCGACGATCAGAGATCCAGGAAGAGATGATCCGGCGGCTGTTTGACGGCAAGATCGAAAAACTGCGGAAGGGTGATGAACTTCCTCCGGGCGTCATCAAGATGGTGAAGGTTTACCTGGCCATCAAACGTCAGCTTGCCGTTGGAGACAAAATGGCCGGCAGGCACGGGAACAAGGGTGTCCTGTCCAAGATCGTTCCCGTGGAGGACATGCCCTATATGGAGGACGGAACTCC
>JALHUC010000329.1 GCA_022865845.1 bacterium
GTGTAACCCTGTGGTGTGACCTGGAAATGGTCACGCTGTGGTTAGCTAGCTTTTAATCAAGGAGAATCCTATGAAACCCATCGCCGAACTCAAAGACTTCGTCATCAACCCCACCCAGAGCATAACCCCGGATGTGAAGGTCGGGGAAGGAGTGAGGATCTTCAACTTCGTCAACCTTTACGGGTGCTCCATCGGGGACAACTCCAAGGTGGGCACCTTCGTGGAGATCCAGAAGAATGCCTTTATCGGTGCCAACTGCAAGATCTCCAGCCACTCCTTCATCTGCGAGGGTGTGACCATCGAGGACGATGTCTTTGTGGGGCACAATGTCACCTTCATCAACGACCGGTTTCCCCGATCCACCAGCACAGAGGGCACCCTGCAGACGGAAGAGGATTGGCACTGCGAGATGACCCTGGTGAAGAAAGGCGCCTCCATTGGATCTTCGACCACACTGCTGTGTGGAGTAACCGTCGGCGAGAACGCCATCATCGGTGCCGGCAGTGTGGTGACTAAGGACGTCCCGGCCGATACCATTGTGGCAGGCAACCCGGCGCGGGTGATGCGGAAGATCGAGTAATAATGAAGGATGAAGGACGAAGGATGAAGAAAAACATCCATTCGTCATTCCGGGCCATCTTATAGTTCCATTTCCATATTCTTCCTCCCCCTTGAGGGGGGAGGGCCGAGGTGGGGGTGAAAAGAATGACCAGGAATCCAGGGTCATCGTTAGAAGATTTGGGTTGGATGGTCATCGCGAGTCACGCCGTTGGCATGATGCGAAGCGATCTCGATCAAAAGCAATAACGCAGAAATAGCATAAGCGGCCCGCTGGCAGGCTGCATATCCCTCGGGGTTACGCAAAGTAAAAACATTTCTTTGGACATTGGGCTTTGGTCTTTGGGCTGGAGCCCTGACCTCCCCCCTGAACACATCGCGTCTCAAGTGAGACAATCAGCCCCGACGCAGGGCCGCAGTAATCGACTGAAAGGAGCTGTACCCAATGAAAGTCAACTTCCTGGATCTGAAAGTCCAATACGAAGCCATAAAGGACGAGATCGCCGAGGCCCTGCAGGCTGTCCTGGACAAGACCGCCTTCGCCGGCGGGCCCTTTGTGGCGAAATTCGAGGAGGAGTTCGCCGCCTACAGCCAGACAGAGCACGCTGTTGGTGTGGGAAGCGGAACCGAGGCTCTCTGGGTGGCTCTTCTTGCAGGCGGTGTGGGACCCGGGGACGAGGTGATCACCGTTCCCAACACCTTCATCGCCACCGCCGAAGCCATCTCCTTTGCAGGAGCCACACCTGTGTTCGTCGATGTGGACGAGACGACCCATAATATGGATCCCAACCTCCTGGAAGCTGCCATTACCTCCAACACCAAGGCGGTCATCCCGGTGCACCTGTTCGGCCAGCCGGCAGATATGGATCTGATCCGTATCATTACCAAAAAGTACGGTCTGTTCCTTCTGGAAGACTCCTGCCAGGCCCATGGGGCCGAGTACAAGGGCAAGCGGACCGGTTCCCTTGGTGACGCTGGCGCTTTTTCCTTCTATCCGGGCAAGAACCTCGGCGCATACGGCGAGGCCGGGGCTGTGACCACCAACGATGCAGACCTGGCGGCCAAGATGAAGATAATCCGTGACCATGGCCAGGCTGCGAAATACTACCACGACGTTATCGGATGGAACGGGCGCATGGATGGGTTTCAGGGAGCGGTCCTTTCGGTCAAGCTCAAGTATCTGGACCAGTGGAACGATGGCAGGCGGAGGAACGCGGACCTTTACAGGCAGCACCTTGCGGGCATTGAAGGCATCATCATCCCCGCGGAAGCCGATTTCGCCCGGCACGTCTATCATCTTTTCGCCATCCGGGTCCAGGCCATGAACCGTGATGCGTTCATGGCGGCTTTAGGCGAGAAAGAGGTCTTTACCGGTATCCACTACCCGGTTCCGGTGCATCTTCAGAAGGCTTACGCCAGTTTGAATCTGGGGCCGGACTCCTTTCCTGTTGCAGAGAAATGCGCCTCCGAGTACGTTTCGCTGCCCATGTTTCCGGAGTTAAAGGAAGAAGAGATAAGGTTTGTCTCCGAGGAGATCAGGAAGATCCTGGCCTGAGTGATCAGGCACCAGACTTCTTTATGAATTATGTCAATGAACCTTAAATTTCTGGACCCTTCCTCCATTCCCCACTGGGATGCCGAGGTCGCTACTTTTCCGGAGGCCAACATTTTTCACACGGCGGCCTGGGCAAGAACCCTCATGGAGTCCTACCGTTACGAACCTCACTACGCCGTCTGGTATGAGGGGGATACTCCCGCGGCCATAGTCCCTGTCATGGAGGTCAAAAGTTTCATCACGGGAACAAGGGGTGTCTCCTTACCTTTCACAGACATTTGTCCCATGCTTTCAAGGGGCCCGATTTATGCTCCCGAGGCCATGGATCAGCTTTCCGATTTTGGAAGGGTAAAGGGTTGGAAGGCTCTGGAAACACGAGGTCTGGTGGAGGAAGCAGGCGAAGAAGATATCCCCCCTGCTTACTATGTCCATGAGCTTGATCTTCTACCGGGCGAAGAACACCTGCTGAGTCAGGTTCGGAGCAGCACACGCCGAAACATCCGCAAAAGCGAAAAGCAGGATGTCCATGTTGTTGAGGAGAACAGCATCAAAGGTCTCAGGGAGTTTATCCGTCTCAACACCCTCACCCGCAGGGACCATGGTCTTCCTCCACAGCCGAGGCGGTTTTTCGAAAGCCTGTACAAAAATGTGATAGAGCCTGGCATGGGACGGATCCTTCTTGCGGTCCACGAAGGACAGTACATCGCGTCTGCTGTTTTTCTGCACTTTAACGGTCACGCGATGTATAAGTACGGTGCTTCTGACAAGAAATATCAGAACCTGAGGGCCAACAACCTTCTCATGTGGGAAGCCATAAGGACATATTCCAGTCAGGGGGCTCGCACTTTCCACTTCGGGAGGACCGAACCGGAAAACACA
>JALHUC010000330.1 GCA_022865845.1 bacterium
AGCAGAAAGCTCGAAGAGACTTGTTGCGAGGTTATTAACGGTAGGAAGGGCTACCTGAAAGTAAAGGGCAAATGGATCAGGTCAAAACATACAGATACATGTTTACCCTCGCCGATGTGGTGCTCCTTGTTGTCGCGGGTTTTGTGGCCTCCAAGGTCATCCTTGCCACACTGATGCCTCCGGTGGCGTTGTTGCCCTTCACAAAGGTAGAGGTGAAGGCGACAAGTGCAGTTAACAGGGGAATTCAGCAGCCGGATGCCGCTGTGATATTTCAGCGGAACCTTTTCGGCAGCAAGGTTTTGAACACCTCGTCCCCCGCGGCCGAGAAAACTGAAGCAGACATGGAAGGCCTCCCGGAAAGCACTCTTCCCCTCAAACTGCTGGGAACGGTGGTGCAGGTTAACGGCAAAAGGTCTTTTGCTATCATCCAGGATACGGGCACCAGTGAGGAGCAGCTACATTTTGTCGGCGACGAGATAAGGGAAGGTACGGTCATCACTTCGGTAGCACGCAACAGGGTGGTTCTTCTCAGGAACGGCCAGGAGGAGATCCTGGAGAAGGACGATGATCAAAGTGCGGCGGCTCCTCAATCCTCCCGCGCTCGTCCAGCAAGGGCACCGAGAACCCCAACCCAGGCACAAGAGTCAGAGGCCGTAACGGTTCGCAAGGTCGGGGACAATAATTTCGTCATGGACCGTCGGGAGGTTGAAGGAGTACTCCAGGATTTCAACAAACTGCTCACCCAGATCCGTGTCGTGCCCCATTTTGCCGATGGAAAGCCGGACGGGTTCAAGATATTCAATATCCGGCCCGGCAGTCTTTTTGCCAGTCTCGGGATGGTTAACGGTGATATAATCAAGCGCGTCAACGGTCTGGATATCACAGGCCCGGAACAGGCCCTTCAGATGTTCCAGCAGCTTCGGGACGAAAGCCAGGTGACGGTGGACCTGGAGCGCTTTCGAAAAAACCTAACCCTGCAATATGAGATCAGGTGATGCCATGAGATTATGTATGATCAAATTGGGTGTTATTCCCTTCGCATTCTTTCTGTTTCTGGCCCCGGTCAAAGTTTACGCGGCCCAAGCCTACAACGTTGATTTCAACGATGTAGAGATACGCAAGGTCATCGAGACGGTGAGCGAGATCACCGGGAAGAACTTCCTGGTGGATGACCGTGTTCAGGGTAAGGTGACTGTGATCGGTCCCAAATCGTTGACATCTGCAGAGTTGTACCAGGTGTTTCTCTCCATCCTCAACGTCAAGGGCTTTGCCGTTGTCCCCTCAGGCAAGATCAACAAGGTAATTCCATTGGCGAACATCGCTGGCTACGGGGTACAGATGAAAGTGGGCAAGTCGGAAGGGATCGCGGGCATCGATGCCTACGTGACCCAGATCATCCCCGTGGAGTATACGGAAGCTGAGGAGCTCAAAAACCTGCTGGCTCCCCTCATCCCCAAGACGGATAACATCACCTCCTATGGCCCCACAAACCTTCTTATCGTAACTACCACCGAATCTCTCCTGGCGCGCATAAACCAGATCATCTCCATGGTTGATGTACCTGGCGCCAGGGAAGAGATCAGGTTGATCCCCGTAAACTATGCCTCTGTTCAGGACCTGGCGGCCAAGATTTCCCAGGTACTCCAGAGCCAGTCGGAAAGTGCGCAGCCGGCCAGGAGGACTCCCCGCGGGCAGCAGCCGCCGGTAGTATCTTCTGACGCAAAGATCATCGCAGACGAGAGGACAAACACCCTTATCGCCATCGGGGACAGCCAGGCCCTTGATCGGATCCAGGAGCTGGTGAGCAAACTGGATGTGTCCATTCCCCAGGGAGCGGGAAAGGTCCGTGTGTACTATTTGCAGAATGCTGACGCTGGCGAGCTGTCCAGTGTCCTCTCGGGCATCCCCCTGGCAGATGTGGTAAATTTAAGCGAGACCGCACCCGGGCAGCCCGCCCCTCAGCCAGCGGGCAGGCCCCAGACAAAAAAGAGCGATATCTCCATCATCGCGGACCCTGCCACCAACGCTCTGGTAATTACCGCTACACCCGAAGAGTATGAGGCATTAATAAGGGTTATCGAAAAGCTGGATATCCCCAGGGAACAGGTGCTGGTGGAGGTCCTCATTGCCGAAGTCTCCTTTACCAGGACAATGGAACTGGGTGTGGAATGGCGGATCGCTGACGATCTGAATGGTGACGCGGCCGTGTTCGCAGGTTCCACCTATGGTGAGCTCAACCAGCTGGTAGCTAACCCTGCCGCGCATCCCAGCGGACTTGTGATAGGTGCCATTGGGGAAACGATCTCCTTCGGGGATCTGGAGTTCCCCAGCCTGGGCGCACTTATCACGGCCCTTAAAACTGACTCGGATATCAATATCCTCTCCACTCCCACTATCGTAACCACCGATAACAAGGAAGCCGAGATCATCGTAGGGCAGACAGTTCCTTTCCAGACCAGTCAGAAGTTCGACTCAAATAACCAACCGATCTATACCTTCGATTACCGTGATGTAGGACTCACCCTCAGGATCACGCCCCAGATCAACAGCAGCAATTATGTGAAGATGGACATATTCAGCAAGCTCGAGGCTTTGGTGGCCAGCTCCATTGGGACTCAGGAGCTTGCTCCCACGACCCTGAAACGGCAGGCCAACACCACGGTGGTTGTCAAAGATGGAAATACTGTGGTCATTGGCGGGATGATCCGGGACGACAAGATCGAGCAGGTCAGCAGCGTGCCGTTCTTTGGAAGCCTCCCTATCCTCGGCCCCCTTTTTCGCTCGCAGTCCACAAGGTCGGAGAAGAACAACCTCCTGATTTTCCTTACCCCTCACGTTATCTCCAGCTCAAAACAGCTCCAGGACCTGGCCAGGGAAAGGATGAAAGGTTTCCAGGAGTTCCCCGACGCCGGCAATAAAAAGACAAAAGGTCACCAGGAGTTCCCCGAGGAGATCATGAAAAGGATGAACCTTGGCGAGAGTGAAACCGACATACCTGTCGGCTCTGAAGAGCAGGAATAGGCCTCATGACGGTCCCAGGTGTAGAGGATAGGATCCGGCAAGCTCTTTCCGAAGGGGGTTTCCTCAGCCCTGAGCAGTTTGTCGAGGTGGATCACCACGCCAAGCGGAAAGGGCTCGCCCTTACCGAGGCCCTTGTCCAGTCAGGCTTCCTGGATGAGATGCAAGTCATCGGCCTCTTGAGCGAAGCGACCGGAGTTCCCTTCAGGATGGAATTTCCCTCCGGATCCTCAGCTCTTCCACTACCCCGGACCCTCCCCATCCAGTTCGCCAGAAAACATACTATTTTCCCCTTCAGGGATCCCGATGACGGGACACTCTATGTAGCTGCCAGTGCCATCGATGATGAGGTCATGGAAAATGTGCGCACCCTGTTCGCTGAGGAGGTCCAGCCGGTCCTCAGTACACGCCGGTCCATACTGGAAGCTATCAACCGCACATACGAGAGGGCATCGGAGTCGGCAGGGAATGTTATTGAAAACCTCGAAAATGGCGACCTGGCCGTCCGTGTCTCGGACCTGGAGGAACCCCAGGACCTTCTCGATGCGTCTGATGAAGCACCTATCATAAACTTCGTCAATTCGGTGCTTTACGAGGCTGTCAAGGAGAGGGCCAGTGACATCCATGTGGAGCCTTTCGAGGATGACCTGTCCGTCAGGTACCGTGTTGACGGGGTTCTTCACAACGTCCACCACCTGTCCAAAAAACTTCATTCCCCCATCCTGTCCCGGGTTAAGATCATGGCCAGCCTGGACATTGCGGAAAAAAGGCTTCCCCAGGACGGGCGAATAAGGATCAAGATAGCGGGGAAGGATGTTGACATCCGGGTCTCAACCGTTCCCACCAGCTTCGGGGAACGTGCGGTTCTCAGGCTGCTTGACAGGAGCCAGGTACTCCTGGGGCTTTCCGAGATCGGTATGGGAGAAGATCATCTCAAGGCTGTGGAAAAGGTGACGAATTCCAGCCACGGCATTACGCTGGTCACTGGACCTACCGGCAGCGGAAAAACCACGACCTTGTATGCAGCCCTCACGAGGATAAATTCGGCGGACAAGAACATCATTACCGTTGAGGATCCAGTAGAGTATCAGCTTGCGGGGATCAGTCAGATCCAGGTAAACCCCAAGATCGATCTCACCTTTGCCAACGGGCTGCGGTCCATACTGCGGCAGGATCCAAACGTTATTATGGTCGGGGAGATAAGGGACCTGGTGACCGCTGAGATAGCCATCCAGGCATCATTGACAGGGCACCTCGTATTTTCCACCCTTCACACCAACGACGCCGCCGGTGCTGTCACCAGGCTCATTGATATGGGAGTCGAACCGTTCCTGGTGGCTTCATCGGTCAATGCGATCCTGGCCCAGAGGCTTGTCAGGATGATCTGTACCCGTTGTAAGGAACAATATGATCCTCTTCCCGAGGAGCTGGAAGAAATTGGAATAGACATAAAAGACCGGCCGGAGGGAGGCCTGTGGCGTGGGGCAGGGTGCGCCCACTGTCTTGGCACCGGCTACCTGGGGCGGACGGGCATCTATGAACTTCTGATCGTAAGCGATTCCATAAAAGCCACTGTCCTCAGGAATCCGGACAGCGGATCCATTAAAAAAGCCGCGCTGGCGGAGGGGATGCGAACATTAAGGCAGGATGGCGCCGGGAAGGTCCTGAAGGGTATTGTTACCATTGAGGAGGTCCTGAGGGTAACCCAGGAAGAAAACGGCCATGCCGCTGTTTGAATACGCTGTACTGGATGGCAAGGGAAAACGGAAACAAGGGTTTCTGGATGCTCCTTCTTCCCAGTCCGCCAGAGAAATACTCAAGAAAGACGGTTTTTACATCGTTTCTCTTGATTCGGCCGCGATTGATTCAAGAACACCCACCCGCTCATCCTTCCCTGGTTTCGGGCGTATCAGCCGGTCGGACCTGGCCTCCATGACACGTCAGCTTTCAAC
>JALHUC010000331.1 GCA_022865845.1 bacterium
CCACCAGCACCAGAAGGATCTTTTTGGCCGGGGAAAGGTTGGCGAATGTTTGAGCGTCGATAGCCATGTCCTGAATCCTCCCTGGTGTGGGATTACCCTTTCCCGCCAGCGGGAACGACCATCAGCCTGAGACTGAAGTCGTTCACTTTCATTTTCCTGTCACCAACCGATTGTTCCTTCTGGCTCGTCTGGTCGAGCCTGATGTCTTCAAAATAAGCGGAAGATTCCAGGTTCCTCATGAAACCGGCAATATCATCGGTGGACAGGGATTTGCCCCGCAGCACCAGAATATCGCCCTTCTGCTGATAATATTCGAGCCAGACCTGGCTCGGCAGAGCCTTGTTGAGTTCATCCATGTAATGAATCTGAACCTGTCGAAAGGTCTTGAGCTTATCAATAACGGCGATCTTGCCTTCCAGGATCTTTTTGTCCGCCTTGAACTTTTCCACTTCCTTGACGATCTTGCTCAGCCGGGTTATGTCCTGGTCGGCCTGGGTGATCTGAATCCTCAGGTCTTTTATTTTGGCGTTGGTTGTAGCGTGCCAGTAATAGACCCCGATAAAAGCAAGGACCATTATGAGGGCGAAGAACATCTGTTCCTGCCTGGCACCCAGGCGGCGCCGTTCTTCTCGGACCGGTAAAAGATTAATCTTTATCATCGGTCATGCGCCTTTCTTATGGCCAGTCCCACACCAATACCCAGCATCGGGGCCATCTCCGCGATCTGATCCGGGTCGAACTTCTTCCGGTTGACACTTATGGCCTCCAGGGGGTTAACCATTTCTACCTGGATCCCCAACCGCTGCTCCATCGCCTTGACCACACTGACGACCTTCGAACCGCCACCGCACAGGGACACGCGACTGATCTGAATATCCGGGTTGGAAGAGTTGAAGAAGTCCAGGGATCTCTGTACCTCCTGGGCCAGGTTATCGGAGATGGTGACCATGATCGCTTCCACATCATCGGCCCCCCTCTCTCCCACCGATTCGCCTTTCTTGAGGAGTTCCGCCTCGTCGTAACTGACCTGCAGCTGCTTCTGGATAGACTCGGTGTACTGGTTGCCCCCTACCGAAACATCCCTTGTGAATATAGAAACCCCATCCCTGATAATGTTGATGTTCGTCGTTGAAGCACCCACGTTCACCAGAGCCACAACATCTTCGGGGTTCATAACATAGTTTGTCTCGTACATGTTCTGCAGGGCGAAGGCATCCACATCCACCACTATGGGGTTGAGGCCGGCGTCTGATACTACGGTGGTGATATCGTTAATAACGTCTTTCTTCACCACCACCAGGAGGACCTCCATCTTCCCTTCACCCTCCACCGTTCCCATAATGACAAAATCCATGTTGACCTCAGAGGCATCAAAGGGAACGTACTGCTCGGCCTCGAACTGGATGTTCTTTTCCAGTTCCTCTTCGGTCATCTCCTGGACCTTGATCTTCTTGATAATGACTGAGTGACCCGACACGGATACTGCAACGTCCTTCACCTTAAGCTTCATCTCACGGACCATGTCCCTCAGGGTTTCGCTGATGACACCGGCATCCATGATGGCGCCGTCAACGATGACCTCCTGAGGAAGAGGCCGTATGCCCATGTTCAGGAGGCGATACCCCTTGCCCGTCTCCTTGAGCAGGACGATCTTGATGGAACTGGAGCCTATGTCCAGACCGGCTATAGCTTTCGAACCGCCAAGCAGTGCCATCTATCTCCTCCCCTATTCGAGGAAAACTGTGTTGCGTTCGTCCAGGGTCAAGCCCAGAGCCTTGATGATCTTCCTCATGGTCTCCATGCGGCACGGATGCCCCTTCTCCACCCTGTCAATGGTAGGGATGGAAAGATCGGCCGCCTTGGCAAGCTCTGACTTGGACATCAGTTTGGCTTCCCTGATGTTCCGGACGTTATTGGGTTTGAGGTTGGATTTAAGCTGCACCTTTTTCCCCTTTTTCATAGTCTTCCCTAAGTGAACATTGAAGACAAATTTTGCTAAGTTTTGCTAAGTTTCACAAAATTTATACAAATTATGAAAAACTATACAACGTTTGTCAAGGGGAAAAAATAAAAAATGTTGTTTTTTTAGGAGGTTGCAGTGGTAACTTAAACGAATTCCACAAGACTTGGTATTTAACTGTCCGTTTGAACACAATATTTTGTGGAAACAAAGAAAACCACCAACCGGTGGTTTTCTTTGTTTTATTCAGTATTCAGGTTTCAAGTTTCATGTTTCAAGTGGATCCGCCCTTCGCCCTGGGCCCTCTCTCTGGACTTTGGACCTTGGACTTTGGACTGCCTTTAATACACTCTCCTCCACTCTCTGCTGGTAAGCTTCACGATGTTCTGTCCGCCGGGCACTCCCGGAGGGAGGTAGTTCTTGAGGTTTGGAACCTGGTACACATCCGGCACCTGGGAGAAGTTCACCAGGCCGCCGATGACCGTTCCCGCGAACTTGGACTGCTTGTTGAAGTTGATCTGCCCATCGGCAAAGAAGAACCCGGCGTGGATGTTGCCGTTCTTTCCGGTGAATGTGATGTCCCCTGGCGTTACGACGCCGAGGCTGTTGATGTCGTCCACCCCCGTGTCCCCCTTGAGGTACCCCTTGTCGGGATCGGGGCTGAAGTTGCCTCTGATCCCCAGGTCTCCGCTGCAGTACAGGGTGCCGCCATCGGCCTGGCTGAACCCTCCCGAGTTATCGCCGTACACCTCGTAGGTAATATTATCGTTTCCGTTTGACTGACCAAAGTTAAGATCCCCGAGAATGACCACGTTGCCCTTGATCGTGAGAGTGTCGGTGCTTGTGTCCCAGATCAGGCCGTTCCCGGCGCCGTCAAGTTGGCTGAAGCTGGCAGTGTTGCCCTTGATCAGGTTCGGGTCAGGTAAAGTGCTGGCATCGATCACCATGCCGGAACTGGAAAGGGAAGATGCGCACCCCGTGCCGCTGACCCAGTCGGCGTAGATGGAGGTGGCAATGGCCGCGTCGTTGGCCCCCGACTTGGCGGCGATGCAGGTATCCAGGTTCAGGCTGTTGTCGTCGAAGATCTCCCTGATCCCGTCATAGATGCTGGGCAGAGGTACGTCGGGGACCTCGTTGGTGTGTTCGTCGTAATAATGGGTCCCAACGGCGTCGATGTTGGTAGCGCCGTCCACATAGATACCCTCTATGTGGTTGTCGGTGCCGGCGTATCCGATCTGGGCCGAGTTCGATGCTATATTGAGGTCACCCCCCTTGACCCGGACCTTGGTATCCAGGTCCGTCACGGCCGGCAGCATGTCGTAAAGATCATCCCCGGATGCAAGGGGATGGTGCCCCGTGGTGTAGTTGTTGGTGATTTTGACGTTGGAACCTACGTCCAGGTTCCCTCTCGAGTAAATGGATCCCGCAAGGTTGACACTGCCCTGGAAGTGGCCGGAAACCCCCGCCCCGGTGAAGATGGCGTTGTTGTAAGGGGACAGGTCCTCCACCGCCAGGTGGTACTCGATGGCCGCAGTGCCGCCGTTGCCGTAAGCGTGGGACATTACGTACGCCTCGGTTGAACCTATCTTGTAGACATAAAGGTCGAAGGTGAGGCTGTTCACCCCATGACCGCCCCCGAGGGTCAGTTGTTTCAGGTTCAAATCGGGGCTCGTAAGGTACATGTCCAGAGATCGCACATCGGGATCGAAGGTGGTGGACCCGCTCACCGCCGATTCGGTGACCGTCTCAGCCCAGCCCCCATAGGTCGCGTTGCCCCATGCGGACCCGCCCTCGGTCTCGAAGTCCTCGATGAGCATGAGGAGACCCCTCTCCAGTCCAGCCACCGCGGCGTAAAAAACCTGGGAGGAGATCTTCTGGTTCTGGGCCATTTTGATCTCCACAATGGCTGTGTTGAGCACCATGGTACCCAGAACGGTAAGCACCGTGATGAGGAACAGGGACAGCACGAGGGCAGTGCCCTTTTCAGCCTTTGGCGGTACGTGTCCGCCTCGGGAACCGGGCCACCTGCCAGCTTCTTTTTTCATGTCCCTTTTCATATCTTTTCTCATTTTCACGTTACCTCCTTCAGGCAACATCAGAAGTCGTCGGGCCGCAGGGGATCCGGCATGATATATGGTACTGCGTTCCCGTAGAAGTAACCCAGAGAACTACCGCCGATGGTATCATCATAGAAGTAGACATACATCCTCTGTCCTTCCGGGAAAAGATCCGGCCAGGTGTTAATCGAGAAGGAACCGTCGAACGCCGTCGAAGCTGTATACTCCCTGAACCCGGTATAGGTCGTCCCCCCCGAATCATACAGGTTGAACCTCACCCTCATGTTGTGTCCCGAAACGGCTCCGGTGTTGTCCCACAGGATACCGCCCACATCCGCGGCATAATCCGGTCCCGGATATTCGGTCCACCGCATGAACGGCTGTCGGACCTGTACACCGCGGGGCAGGTAGGAGGTGTAGTTGGTGGTGACAGCGCCAGGCACTGTCGCGAAGTTGTAACCGATGAATTCATTCCACGGCGAGTAGTGGTACACGTAGAACAGGTCGCCCGCTTGAATATTATTAATGGGTGTGGAGGAGTAGGCCCCTGCCGCGTCGGTTTGCACGTAAAAGTTGTAACTCTGCCAGGTTGTATCGCCGGAAGCAGGCTTGACCCGGCCCCAAAGATGGATGGTAGAACCCACCGACGGGGCGGCTCCGTCGTAAAGAGTGCCGCCAACGGTGACGTCGTTGTTTATCCCCGTCACGCTGTAGTATCCCCACATCGCGGTCAGGTAGGTCCTGTCGAGGACCATGTTGTGGTTTCCACTCCAGTTGGACTGGTTGCCAGCCCAGTCGGTGGCCCGGCAGTATACGTCGTAGGGGCCGTTCGATAGAGAACTGACATCGAGGGAGGCAACACCGGAAACAGCCGTGTTCCGGGTGTCGAAGGGGAAGGCAAGCGTTTCAGTGGAAAGGGGTGTGTCGACACTGGGATTTTCACCGTCGGCCATGATTACAACGTTCACGCCCTTGATAAGTCCGAAGGGATCGGAGGCGTAGTACCTGACGTTCACCGTGCCGTCCACAATATTGTTTGGATTGTAGACATAGGGCGAATCGACAACCGGTTTTGAATTGTCCACAAAGTAGATGTAGTCGGTGGGATCAAGAATCTCATTCCCGGCCTGATCCCAGCCGCCCACACGGATGATGTATGGGCCGTCGGATACGGTCGTGGTATCATAGGTTGTGGTGAAGTTACCCGAGCCGTCCACGTTGTTAAGGGGCGTATCTGTGAAACCTCCATTATTGACAACAAAAGTCCCGCCAGCGACATCGAAGATCTCCAGATGTACCTTCTGGGGGTAGGTGTCGTGGACCTGGGTATCTATGGTCACAGTACCCGTTATGAGCGACCCGAGGACCGTGCTCACTGTGGGGGCATCGATGGTGGGCATTTTAGTGTCAATGCTCGTTGTGACCGATGTTGGGGGAGCATCATTGGGAGGGTTCGCAACGTCGCTGGCGTTCACCGTCAGGGTGATGGAACCTTCCACATCGGCGCACGGGCCTGCCCATAGAACACTGTAAGTGTCACTTCCGGCCGAAAGCTCCGACATATCTATGAGGCCGCTTGAACAGACCCCGGCGAAGGACCCCTTAACGGAGGCGTCGTCCACGTCGTTGGGGTCACCGGCGGCCACTATGGGATCGGACACCGTGACATCCACCGTCATTCCGGGCAAAGCGAAATCCGCAATGGAGATCCAATCCGGGGGTGTCCCTATGTTGATCACCGGCGGCGTCCTGTCCATGGTGAAATCCAGAGCCGTGGTCTGGTACTCGCCGGTCCAGGTGTTCTTTAAGATGGCTACGAGGGTGTTTTTTCCCTCATCCAGAGCCGTGGTGACCACCGTATGATCGAAAGTCCCGCTTCCCGTCACTGAAAAACTCGCGGCGGAAATATCGTTCACGTTCAGGATCAGCTGGTAGGTGCCGCTCTGGGCGGGGTTGATGTCCACTTCCATCTGAACGGCAACCTGATCGCTCCAGGTGGAGTTGGCATAGGAGGGCACGTTGAACCAGAGGGGGTTCTGGCCGTTTTCCACCTTCACGCTCACGGGATCACTCGTCGCAGGGTTATTACTGGTGTCAAAGGCCCTGGCCGTGAGTACATGGGTCCCGTCCAGCCAGTACGGTGTGGAGCCGATGGCAGTGGTCCAGGTAAAAGCGTTGGCGCCGGAAAGATCCGCGCCCATCACCGAATCGATGAGCCGTCCGTTGACGTACAGTTCGATGAGGGTGATGCCCCCGGAGGCCGAGGTGTTGGAAATATCCGCCGCATTGACCGAAATGATGACGGTTCCAGTTACCGATGAACCGTCAGTGGGGCTGTCGATGGTAACAATGGGCACGTCCTGGTCGAACATTGTAAATGACAGCGTCTCAACAGGAGTTACAGCGTCCGGATAGCTCACCGTAACCGTCCTGGGTGTGGAGGAGATAAACAACAAGTTGGTCTGGACTCCAGTATCTGTTTTTGTAACCTTGAAGGTGGTCGCACCACCGTAAACCGCGGAATCGGGGATCAGCATTCCGGTATCACCGAATTCCCTCAGCGCGAGGAGGTCCTCATCTGCGCCTGAACCCGTAATGATGGTATCGGTTGTCGTCCCGCTGCTGCCGTCCAGTTCGAACTCAGGGATGTAGAGCTTAACCCGGATGTCATCCTCGTAGTAGATTTCCTCTGTCTGCGTAGCGCCAGTGAAGATATTGGTCTCGATGGCACCTACGACTTTGAAGAGCTCCAGGGATCTCGGACCGCTGGTAAAGACCTCCCAGCTCTCGAACTCAGCAAGGTCGTTTTTGTCGCGGTAGGTCATGGTGATGAGGTCACCGTATAGGACTTGCAGGATACTGTCATCGGCAAGAGCG
>JALHUC010000332.1 GCA_022865845.1 bacterium
GCGGCGTGTCATCGGCGGTGTCGGCATGGGCGTAGGCGAAATGCTCCATGCCAGATCCGTGGCATGCTTCACAGCCTACGATGGGCCGTTCCGGTGTTTCCAGGACAGCGCCTGTTATCCCGGACGTGAACAGGTATGCGGAATCGTTCCTTCCATCCTCAACAGGATTGTGGCATCCGATGCATCCCTCTTCCGAGAGCGCAAAAGCGGGGTTGTTATCGGGATTCCCGTGAATTCCGTCAGCCCATGATATAACAGGGTTGGTGCTTGCGGGTATGTCATGGCATCCGGAATACAGACACTCTACGGTGCCCTTTTCCACCACGGAAGGGATCCCTCCCCCGGAATCCTTGGGGTTAAACCCGCACCCGGTAAAGGCCAGGAATGCCGATAGCAGGCCTACTATAATGCGTACCATCAATGACATTTCGCGCAGACCTCCGGTGATTCCTTCCTGAACCTGGTCTGGATCTTGCCCCAGTTCCCGGGGTGAGGGCTTATCCTCAGACCCGTTTTGGCAGAGTGGCAGTCCAGGCAGGCATCACCATCAGGGTGACACGACTGGCAGCTGCTCAGTGTGCGGCGGGCTTCTTTGGCGTGACCGCTGCTCCATTCGGTAGAGGATAGGGCTCCGCCGGGATGACAGTCCTGACACTGATTCAAGGGGAAGGCAGTGTGGTCGGTCATCGTTTCCCAATTATTCTGTTTCTGGTGGGAAACGATCTCCCGGCCGGTTACCAGAAACTTTTGTCTGTAATCCTCATGACAGTCCACGCACTCCGACTTCGAGTGACATGTATAGCACTTTTCGATCTGCTCAGCGGTGGCTTTGAGGGGATGGACGATCCTGAACCGTGAGGTGTGGGTGCTCGGAGCTGTATCCATCCTCACGGCTCGTTTTTCCAGGTCCACTCCCAACTCCCCTCCCTTGTGGCAATCCACACAGAAGGTAATGCTGTGACAGTCGGAACATTGCGCCCCGGCCGATTGGGAGTCGATCCCGTGCTGGCGCACCCACACCGGGGTGTGTGTTTTGGTCGGGCCCAGCACAGTCTCCTCAATATCCTTTTCTTCGTGGCATTCGTAGCAGACAGCCCTTTGGGGAATAATGGTCACGGCACCAGGTGTGTGACAACGTGTGCACTGGGAGATCTCATTCTTCTCGTGGAGGATATGTGAAAAACGCATGGCCACAGCCTGGGATGCAGTCAGAAGCGCAGCCGAAAATAAGATCAGCATGAAGAAGCAAGACAGTCTGCTTTTTTTACTCATCCTAGAACCCCACTTTCAGGGCCAACCTTCCAGATCGGGTGGGCTCTGTAAGTTCATCGCCGCAGTGTTCCAATCTCAGGTCAACAGAGGTATTTGGTCCCAGTTTCAACTCTCCGCTCAGGTAGGCGAGGTAGCTTTTCACCGAACCCTCTCCCGGATTCTCCGTTCTCGCAACATCTCCTCCGATGCCCGCATAAAAGTTTTTGAAGACAGGTGTGGACACGGAAGAGGATATCTCTAGCAGATCACCCCCGGAGCCTGTGTGCTGAAGCAGGCTGCTGTAGATCTTTGAGCGGCCAGGTGTCCAGTGGCCGCTGACTACATAGCGTTTGGCTCCTCCTCCACCCTGATAGGATTCTGTAACATAGTCCCAGACGTATCTCGTGTTGCGGCTCGCAGTGAACAGAAGGGAAAAGGACCTTGTATACGCCGCGTCCACAGCGAATACACTGTAGATAGAGTCGGAGTCAAAAACCTGTACGTTGTGCGCCAGTTCCACCACCGCTGAAAAACGATCGGAGAAATAGAACCGGGTGCCCACAAGAGACTCATGGAGAGTTTGGGACATGAGGTCCCAGTTAAAGTTGATGTAGGCCTTGGTAAACCGGTGCCAGCTGTAGACCCACTCGGTGGCCACAAGTTCGGAAAGGGTGCTGTCATCGTAGGTGCGGCCGTAATCGAGGGACAGGTACATCCCCGGCTTGATTTTATAGTCAAACCCGAGGCCGAGGATGATGTCATCCTCCGAACCCCCGCTAACTTCCGATCTGTAACCCCAGCGGGCGTTAAATGTGGCCTTACCGGTTTCAGCCTGAAAAGACAGACCGTCGATCATTTCTGGGCCCACCAGGGCTGAGACAAACTGTCGCCCCAATATGATCACATTCCGGTCGTTTTCTCCAGACAGCGTCATTGCGAGAACGTAAAGACGGTTGGGATCTTCGTCACCGGGTTCCAGCTCTTCCTCCAGGTGAGTAAAGCGCCCGTACCCTTCCAGGTCGAGTCTGAACCCTCCCAGTGTTCCCCGATTGTAAAACTTTAGATATTCGGAGACCGAACTGTTGGCAGTCCCGTCCTCCTCCTCCCAGGATGTTGCCGAGGTCTGGGATGTCAGGGAAAGCTCCGCTCCCAGGGCAGACAGAGGCAATATCAACATTGTTGAGATGAACAGGATGATAAGGGTGATTTGAGGAGATCTGAACAAAAGTATTTTGCCCTGTCCTGTGAGGTTAATTGGGTTCGGTTAAACAGATTTACAGGAGGGCTCGGGGGTTGTCAAAGGGGAATAAAGAGAGTGCAGAGTGCAGGGTGTAGAGTGTAGAGTAAAATATAGGCAAGGCCTTCTGTCTGAACACGGGCTGTGGGCTATTAATGTGCATTAAAAAAGGGGAACTTTTGTTCCCCTTCGCGTTCAATTCTCTGCACACTACACTTTACACTCTACACTCCAGACATTAACAAAGTTAATGTCTGGTCCGGTTCGGCGGATCCGCCATGGCGGTTCGTCCCGAAAGAAAGTTCGGGTCAGTCCCATGCTCCTCGGAAACTTCAGAGGCCAGGTCGGCGAGGATCAGAGATGGATCGGCGTCCTCAAAGAAGGTGGCCAGGTAGTATGCGATGGTCATGAGCCGGTGGATAGTGTCCTCCACCACTTCGGCTGCCTTTCCCGTATCGCTTCCCATGGACACCTCACTCATGGCCCAGGTCAGATAGTTATCCAGGTCAGCTTTCACCTCGGTGAGGTATGTTGTGATCTCATTTTTCAGTTCATCCGGCATTTTGTTCTTCAAACTGATCCTCCATTTCCCCTCGCCACCCTGATATAGGGAATCGCTCTCTGTGTCAAGGGGGTTTCTCCGGCGGAATAAGTGCAGAGTGCAGGGTGTAAAGTGCAGAGTGCAGATAATGATTATCCATAGAGAGCAGTACTTATGCGTGGAGCGTATGGGCATGTTGGCGTCAGACTTTTCGCACTCACTCTTTACACATGCATGAACTTACGAGCATACCAAGCCCTGGACCCTGGACACTTTCTTTACTTGCAGTTGCAGACCGGTGAGCTCATGTGTATGTTTCATAGGACAATACTTACGAAAAAGAGGTCTGCAAAAACGGAAAGGAAACGTTCATTGAAACATATATTAAAATGCCTGATCCTTGTTTTGCTCTTTCTGTCTGGATTCGCCGTTGTAAGCAGCTCCGCCCGGGCAGAAGTCATCGATCTCTCAGGGATGTCCACCCTTAAAAACGGTTTCGATGTTCGGCTCATGCAGGAAGCATCCACACCTGTGGTTGCTGCTCTCGTTCTTGTCCGTACCGGATACGCAAGCGAGAATGAGTCGAAAAGCGGGTTCTCCCATCTTCTTGAGCACCTTGTTTTTGCCGGAACCGTAAAAAGAACGAAGGAACTCATCCAAAGAGAGGTCAAGGACCTGGGCGGGTATATCAATGGTTTCACCCGGGACGACTACACGGGATATCTCGTCGTCGGCCACCGCGACCATCTCGACAAGCTCCTGGAGATCCTGGCAGACATCCTGTTTAACTCCACGATAGAAGAGGAGGCCGTA
>JALHUC010000333.1 GCA_022865845.1 bacterium
GCGTCCCTCCGGCGGCTGGCCCACTACGACTACTGGGACGATGCCGTGAGGCGCTCGATCCTCGTGGACAGCAAGGCCGACCTGCTGGTGTTCGGCATGGCCGAGACCGCGCTCATCTCCATCGCCCGACGCTTATCTGCCGGCGAGAAGATCGGAGAAATCAGGGACCTTCCCGGTACGGCCTGGGTCGGCAGGGATGATGTTCCAGAAGGTGCGGTCTCTCTGCCCTCCTACGAGGAGGCGGCCGCCGACAGGGACGCTTACGGCCGGGCCTTTAAAATGGCCGCCGACGAGAACAGCCCCATTTTCGGCCGCCCCTTATCCCAGCAGCACGGCGACCGGACGGTTGTGGTCATGCCGCCCGCGCCTCCGCTCACCGAGGCCCAGCTCGACCGCCTCTACGACCTGCCCTTTACGCGCCTGCCGCACCCGTCTTACATTGAGTCCATCCCGGCCCACGAGCAGATCCACTTTTCCGTCACCAGCCACCGCGGGTGCTTCGGCGGGTGCGCTTTCTGCGCCATAACGGCCCACCAGGGCAAGGCCATCTCGTCGCGCTCGGCTGCCTCCCTGCTGGCTGAAGTGGACCGTCTCACCCGGCACCCCGAGTTCGCGGGTACGGTCACCGATGTGGGCGGCCCCACCGCCAACATGTACGGCCTCGGTTGCGGCGACCAAAAAGCCCAGGGCCGCTGCCGGCGAACGAGTTGCTTGTACCCGGCCCCCTGCGCCCATCTTGTCACGGACGACCGTCGCATGGTGGCGATGCTCCGGGAATTGCGGTCCCACCCGAAGGTTCTCCATCTCTTCGTCGCCTCAGGGATCCGCCACGATCTGCTTGAGCGCCAGCCGGAGTATTTTAACGAACTGGTGGCTCACCACGTGGGGGGGCTTCTCAAAGCCGCACCTGAATCGGGTTCCGAAAAGGTCACCCGCGTCATGCGAAAGCCCTCTCCGGCCGTTTTTGAGGACTTCCTTCGCGCTTTCCGGGACCGCAGCCGTCGCCTGGGCAAGCGGCAGGCGGTGGTGCCCTACTTTATCAGCGGCCACCCCGGTACGACCCTCTCGGACATGGTGGACGTGGCCCTCTTTATAAAGCGGCACAACCTCCGGGTGGAGCAGGTTCAGGAGTTCACCCCGACGCCGGGTACGCTCTCGACCTGCATCTACTACACGGGTCGCGACCCTTACACCGGCGAGGAGGTGTATGTCCCCCGTAGCCTCAGTGAAAGGCGTATGCAGAAAAGTGTTTTGCTCTGGCACCTTCCAGAGAACCGCGCCGCCGTGTCCGAAGCGTTGCGGATCACCGGGAGGGAGAAGGAGAGGGGGCAGCTGGTTGCGAGGAGAACCAGTGTGTGAGTGAAGGGGGTGTGGGAACCTTGGGGTAAGAGCTCAGATTCTCAGGTTTATGGATCCAAGATCCAAAATCCAAGACTCAAGGTTAAAAAAGTGAACCTTTGCACCGGTACACGAGTGCACAAATCCTTTCATATTACTACTGCGTGCTGCGTCCTGTGTTCTAGCTTTTCCCGATCACCGATCACCGATCACCGATCACCGATCACCGATCTCTGATTACCGATCACCGGTTTTCACCCACCCCTCTATGAGCTCCTTCACTTCCCCCCACGGCCTGTACCCGGCGGTGATGACCTCGTAGCCCCTATCGTTGCTGCCACCGAGAAGAGCAGGGAACCCGGTTACGCCCAGGCGGCGGGACAGTTCAAAATCCTTCCAGGTTTCCCTGATGGTTTCCTCTGTATCAAATTCCGCGCGGAACGCCTCCCGGTTCAACCCTGATTCTACTGAGACTTCGGCCAGTACTTCTGAGTCGGTGACATCCCGGTTCATGGCGTAGAAGGCCTCCTGGACTCTTTTCAAATAGTCAAATACCAGATCCGGTTCAAGGCGCCTGACGGCGACGACACCTCGCGAGGCCGGTTCTGTATCGTAGACGAACCCCTCCCGGTCGAAAAAGGCGAGGTCAAAGGGCTGCCCCGTAGCCTGTTGGACGTGCTTCCAGTGACCGCTGATGTCGGTTTTCATCCCATCACCCATGGGCTCGGTGGTCCCGGGCCTCAGGCCCCCCATGAGAATCCGCATCGGCAGTTGGGTTTGGAAATGATCCCTCACTGCGTCGATAACGGGGGAAAACCCCCAGCACCAGGAGCACATGGGATCGGCTATGTACAATAGCTCAGAGGACATCAATAAATTCCGGATTCCGAATTGGTGATTCCGAATTAAGGTCTTGAATGCTCAATCCTGAATCCTCAATTCTCAATGGGTTGAGCCGTTCACGGATCAC
>JALHUC010000334.1 GCA_022865845.1 bacterium
ATGGCTTTGTTATTATCTTCATATCTTCTCTGCAACAAAGAATTCACTCCGGATTTGTGTGCAATAGCGCCTGGTGTTCTGCAAGAACTGGATGAACTATGCATTTGGTTTAGAATCGAACATGTCTTTAATGAATCTAACATTGAACCTTGAACCTCTGAACGTTGAACCTGAGCAGTTACTTTAATTTATATCATTTATATTAGGAGAAGTTTAATGCAACTCAATGGAACTGTTTATAAATCCCTTAAATGGAGTGTGGTCCTGACGGCCTTGTTGGTCGGCCTTTTGCTTGGAGGTTGCGATGACACCGGTCGATCACAACCCCCTCCCCAGGTACCCGAGGTAGCTGTGGTAACGGTCCGACCGCAAAAGGTCATCTTGACCACTGAACTGCCTGGCCGCACGGCTGCCTTCCGTGTCGCAGAGATCCGGCCCCAGGTCAGCGGCCTCATACAGAAACGTCTGTTTACGGAAGGCTCCGACGTCAAGGCCGGCCAGATACTCTATCAGATCGATCCCGCTCCCTTTCAGGCGGCGCTGGACAACGCAACTGCGAACCTCGCTGTCATGCGGAAGTCAGCCGACCGGGCACGGGCCGCGCTAGAAGCGGGCATCGCCCGCGTCACGCAACAGCGGGCCACCCTGGAGCTTGCCCGGACAAACCGCGGGCGATTCGAGGATGCATTCAAGGACAGAGCTGTCTCCACCAGTCAGCGAGACCAGGCCGTAACCAACGCCAATGTGGCCGAGGCTACGCTGCGGGCCACCAAGGCGCAGCTTGAAAGCGACCGGGCGGCAGTGGCTGTAGCCAAGGCAGCCATCCATCAGGCGGAAGCGGCGGTGGAGACGGTCCGCATCAACCTGGGATACTGCCGTGTCACCGCGCCCATCTCCGGGCGGATCGGTAGATCCAACGTGACAGAGGGCGCTATCGTCACGGCGTATCAGCCCGTTGCCATGGCAACCATTCAACAACTGGATCCCATTTACGTGGATGTGCCCCAATCCACCACCGAATTACTGCGTTTGAAGAACGGCGGCCTCAATCACGAAGGAACGGACCAGAACAAGGTCAAGCTCATCCTGGAAGACGGCACCGCCTATCCCGTGGAAGGAACACTTCAATTTAGCGATGTGACAGTGGATCCGACGACCGGATCCGTGATCCTGCGGGTTGTTTTTCCAAATCCAAAAGGCGTTCTCCTGCCGGGCATGTTCGTCCGGGCGGTGATTAAAGAAGGCGTCAATGAAAAGGCCATCCTTATTCCCCAGCAGGGTGTGTCCCGTGATCACAAGGGTAATCCCGTCGCGCTGATCGTGAATGCTGAAAGCAAGGTCGGCCTGCGCATGCTCACCCTTGATCGGGCCATCGGTAACAAATGGCTCGTTTCGGCAGGCCTTGCTCCCGGCGATCGTGTGATCGTCGAAGGGCTGGAAAGGTTACGGCCAGGTACGGTTGTGAAGGCTGCCCCTTTTAAAGAGAGTGGGATGACACCTGTAAATGCGGACCAGCCGACTGCTGAATCGAATTAACGGAGGCATCTGATGTTATCAAAATTTTTTCTGAACCGACCGGTTTTTGCCTGGGTTATAGCCATCGTCATGATGACGGCGGGGGGCCTGGCGATCTACAACCTGCCCGTGGCACAGTATCCTCCCATTGCTCCGCCGTCCATCGCCATCGATGCATTTTTCCCAGGGGCCTCGGGGGAGACCGTTGAAAACACCGTAACCCAGATCATCGAGCAGAAGATGACCGGTCTGGACGCGATGATCTACCTCTCCGGGACCAGTTCTTCATCCGGTGCGTCCCGCATCGAGCTGACCTTTGCCCCTGGGACCGATCCGGATCTCGCCTGGTCCAAAGTGCAGAACAAGCTTCAGTTAGCCATGGCCAGCCTGCCCGATGTGGTACAGCGCTCCGGTGTCAAGGTCAGTAAATCGACCCGAAACTACCTGATCATCGTGGGACTGATTTCTGAAGATGGCAGCATGGACGGCGTAGACCTGCGGGATTATGCCCAGTCCAATCTGGAGAAAATCCTATCGCGGGTGCCGGGTGTCGGCGAAGTCGAAAACTTCGGAACCCAATATGCCATGCGGGTCTGGGTCAACCCCGACAAGCTGACCAATTACCACCTGACCATGGAGGATGTCATCATGGCCCTGCGGGCCTATAACGTTGAAGTTTCCGCTGGCCAGTTCGGCGGCGCGCCGGCCAATAAAGGTCAGCGCCTGAACGCCGCCATCATCGTCCAGCATCTGCTCCACACCCCGGAGGAGTTTGCCGCCATCCCCATCCGGACCAATCCGGACGGGTCTGTGGTCCGTATCAAGGACATCGGACGGACGGAACTAGGGACTGAGCGTTATGATATCATTGCCAATTACAATGGCAAACCCTCCGCCGCCATGGCCATCCGGCAGGCGGCCGGGGCCAATGCGCTGCATACGGCCAATGCCGTCAAACAAAAACTGGAAGAGATGAGCAGGTACTTTCCCCCCGGCATGAAGGTGATTTATCCCTACGACACCACCCCTTTTACAAAGGTGGCCATTGATGAGGTGGTCAAGACGCTGTTTGAGGCGGTCCTGCTGGTCTTTGTGATCATGTATCTTTTTATGGGGACCTTCCGGGCCACCCTGATCCCCACCATCGCCGTGCCGGTGGTTCTGCTGGGAACCTTTGCGGTGATGGGGCTGTTCGGATTCTCCATCAACATGCTGACCATGTTTGCCATGGTGCTGGCCATTGGGCTCCTGGTGGACGACGCCATTGTGGTGGTGGAAAACGTGGAGCGGATTATGAGTGAGGAGGGGCTCCCGGCCAAGGAGGCCACGGCCAAATCCATGGACCAGATCACCAGCGCCCTGATCGGCATTGGCCTGGTTCTCTCGGCGGTGTTCGGACCCATGGCCTTTTTTCCCGGCTCCACCGGGGTTATCTACCGACAGTTTTCCTTGACCATCGCCGCCTCTATGCTGCTTTCGGTTCTCGTGGCCCTGATCCTGACCCCGGTCCTCTGCGCGTCGTTCCTCAAACCGGTGCCAAAGGGGCATGAGCCCTCAGACAATGCGATCTTTTTTCTGCGCCCCTTTTTCAAACAGTTCGACCGAATATTTTATGGCGCAAGAGATCTATACCTGAGACTGGTAGGCCATGTTTTGGCAAAAAAACTGCGCTACCTGTTTCTGTTTCTGCTGATTGTGGGGGCCATGGGGTATTTGTTCCAACGCATGCCCACCTCCTATCTCCCGAATGAAGACCAGGGGATCATGCTGGTCCAGGCCATGCTTCCGTCTGGTTCAACCCTGGAGCAGACTGAGAAAATAATGAATAAAGTCAGGGATTATTTTCAAAAAAATGAGAAAGAAGGGGTGGACTCCTTCATGTCGATCTCAGGTGTGAGCTTTGGCGGTCAGGGGCAGAACATGGGCCTTGGGTTTGCCAGGCTCAAGGACTGGAAGCTGCGCGAGCGGCCGGACCTGAAGGTCGGGGCCATCGCCGGCAGGGCCATGGGCGCATTTTCAAAGATAAAAGGCGCCATGGTGTTCGCCTTTCCGCCCCCGGCTGTCATGGAACTGGGTAATGCCACCGGATTTGATTTTCAGTTGCAGGACCGTGGCAGCCTGGGTCATGCAAAATTGATGGCAGCCCGTAACCAGCTTCTCGGGATGGCTGCACAGGATCCGAGATTGATAAGGGTTCGGCCCAACGGTATGGAAGACGTGCCTGAATACCGGATTGATGTGGACTGGGACAAGGCCGGGGCCCTGGGGGTTCCCATCAGTTCTATTCACAACACCATTACGGCGGCCTTTGGCAGTGCCTATGTCAATGACTTTATCCAGGCCGGACGGGTCAAACGGGTTTTTGTCCAGGCGGACGCCCCTTATCGCATGCTGCCGAACGATCTGAAAAAACTCTATGTTCGCAACAGCATGGGCAAGATGGTTCCCTTTTCTTCCATTGCCTCCGGGCGGTGGACCATGGGTTCTCCCAAGCTGGAGCGATTCAACGCCTTTCCGTCCATCAACATATGGGGTGAGCCGGCGCCGGGAAAAAGTTCCGGCGAGGCCATGCAGGCCATGGAAGAAATCGTCTCGAAGCTGCCCCAGGGAATCGGCTTTGACTGGACCGGCCT
Organism: bacterium; assembly: GCA_022865845.1. Taxonomy (GTDB): domain Bacteria; phylum BMS3Abin14; class BMS3Abin14; order BMS3Abin14; family BMS3Abin14; genus JALHUC01. Next base: position 4,149 of record JALHUC010000334.1, read on the forward strand.
GTCCTACCAGGAGCGCATGGCAACGTCCCAGGGGCCTCTGCTTTATGCGTTTTCCATTTTTGTCATCTTCCTGTGCCTGGCGGCCCTGTATGAAAGCTGGCCCATCCCCATCGCGATCCTGCTGACCCTGCCACTTGGGGTCATCGGCGGGGTTATCGCTTCGAGCATGCGGGGGCTGCCCAATGATGTCTATTTCCAGATCGGGCTCCTGACCACCCTGGGCCTGACCACCAAGAACGCCATCCTGATCGTCCAGTTCGCCAGGGCCAGAGTGGATGAAGGTGTGAGGTTAACCGAGGCAACTTTAGAAGCGGCCAAATTGAGACTTCGTCCAATCGTCATGACCTCGCTGGCTTTCGGGTTCGGTGTCCTGCCCCTTGCCCTTGCGACCGGCGCCGGAGCGGGTGCGCAAAAGGCCATCGGCACCGGAGTGCTGGGAGGGATGGTAACCTCCACCTTTCTGGTGATTTTGTTTGCTCCTCTCTTTTATGTGATGATCTACAAGGCACTTGGAAAACACAGAAAGAAAGTAACGATGAAGCACGTTGATAAAAATCCAGCAGGGGATCAATGATATGAATAG
>JALHUC010000335.1 GCA_022865845.1 bacterium
CGACTTCAGTCTCAGGCTGATGGTCGTTCCCGCTGGCGGGAAAGGGTAATCCCACACCAGGGAGGATTCAGGACATGGCTATCGACGCTCAAACATTCGCCAACCTTTCCCCGGCCAAAAAGATCCTTCTGGTGCTGGTGGCCGTAGTCCTGGTTTTCGGGCTTTACTGGCAGCTTGGCTATAAGAAGAAGGCGAAAACGATCGACAGGCTCAGGAGCGACCTGAGCAATAAGCAGGCCAAACTGAATGAAAATGAGGCCATTGCGAGAAACCTCCCGAGGTTCAAGGAAGAGGTCCAGAAACTGAACCAGCAGTTGGGCAAGGTCGTTCAGGAACTGCCAAACAAAAGGGAGATCCCCGACCTTCTGGAGATGATCAGCAACCTGGGTGCTCTTAACGGCCTTGAGGTTATTTATATCAAACCTCAAAACGATATTGATCAGGGTTTTTATGCCGAGGTTCCTATAGCAATCAAGGTAAAAGGCGGTTATCACGAGGTGGGACTTTTCCTCGATGCACTTAGCAGGCTGCCGAGGATCATCAACATCAGCGATATCACCATGGGCAACGCCAAGGAAGATGAGCGCAGCGGAGTTATCGTCCTGGACATCAGTGCCCTTGCCACGACTTACAGATATGTCGAGAAGGGGGGTTGATCATGAGTTTTAAGAACTACTCACTCCTTGTCCTCCTGATTGTCCTGACAGGGGTCATGGTTGCGGGGTCAGCCTGTAGTAAAAAGGCACCTCCACCGAAGCCGCTGGCTCCGGTAGCTGTGACGCCAAAAAAAGCGGCGCCTGCGGCCACTGCGACAGTCGAAGCTGAGGATCTGGTTGTGGCCTTTGGCTACGAAGTGTCGGGCAGAAACCCCTTCGGCTCGCTCCTGAGAGTCAAGAAGTTGGTGACGGAAGGGATTCCTGAAGAGCAGTTGACACCGCTCCAGAGAATTCCGGTCACTGATATGAAGGTGGAGAGTATCATTATAAGCAGCAGGAAATCGGTAGCCCATGTGATCACTCCCGATGGTAAAGCTCATATAATCTCCATCGGAACAGCAATGGGTCGGCACAAGGGTAAAGTGATCAGAATGAACTCGGATGAAATTATCGTTGAGGAACAGTTCGAGGATTACCTGGGAAGAGCTTTCAAGCAGGAAACAGTTCTCAGGTTACGCGAAAAAGAAGGGGAGAATCTGTGATGAAGCGTGTTACCGCAAAACTGCCGTGGTTTCTGGTGGTCTTCGCCCTGGTCGCAAGCGGGTGTGCTGCTCCCAAGAGCCAGATGCGCTCCTCTGTGGAAGAAGCAGCCCTGGCCAGTGTCACCTCGGTGACGGGTGAGGAACTGCCGGACAGGGTTCGACTGAACATTGAGGGTACGACAACCCTTGCGTACACGGTGTTCAGACTTTCAGAACCGTTAAGGCTTATCGTTGATCTGGCCGATACCGACATTACCGGCCTCGGTGAATTGATCACGGTGGATCTTGGGAATGTGGCCACCGTCAGCCCCATCCAGTTTGACGAGGTTGCCGGGCGTATCGGCCGGCTGGAAGTCTCCCTGGTGGAGTTGTGGGACTATGAAACCTCAAGGTCTGATAACACCATAATAATCGATTTCCTCAAACCTGTGACGGTTTCGGAAGAGACCCCCCAGGCTGATGAAATGCTCTCGGCACAACCGGCCTCTGAGGAACCGCCTGTTGAAGTGGTGGAGCTGGAGCTGACCTCTGGAGGGGAAACTGGCGGTGCCCAGGGTGACACTATGGCAGAAGGAACCGCTGCCGCTGCTGCTCAGGTTCAGGAGGATCTGCCTCCGGCCGGGTTCATCAACAGTGTCCTTTTTGTAGAGGCTGGCGACGGGTTGACCGTTGAATTTGTTGCTGATGGCACCGTTTCAGAGTACTTGACTATGGATCTTTCAGACCCGACCCGTCTTGTGCTTGACGTTCAGAATGTGGCAAAGGGGTTCGCACCAAGCAGGATCCCGGTTGAAATGGGTGGTGTAACCAATATTCGGGTGGGTGAACATTACGATCAGAACAAGCTGCGTTTTGTCTTTGACATGGAGGGCGACCATGTACCTCCCTATGTTGTAGAATCTGTGGGATCCGGGCTGGTACTACGAATTGGCGAGGGAATTGTCCCGGCCCAGCAGGTCGAGGCCGCAGCTGCCCAGCCCGAATTCGAGCCCGAAACCACGTCCTCCTTCGCTGAGGTTTCGGTGGACAGTCCCGAGCCAGCGCCTGATACTGCAGCGGCTGCAGCGGTGGCCCAGTCAGATGGCGGAGTGTCCGAAATCCGGTATCGGGCCGAGGTATCCGGAGGTGCTGTACTGGTAATCTCGGATTCTCCCGTTGATTACGAGATCTCCCAACCGGATGCGAGCCATCTTCTCATTGATCTCAGGGATGTAGATCTTTCCAGGGACCTGGTCCGCAGCCAGGATACCCGGGACATGGACGGGGCTCTTCAATCGATCAGTTCCTATAACCCCAGGGGAGGCGGAGGTGGCAGAATAAGCCTGACCTTCACCCCAGGCACCACTTACGAGGTGGATCAGACCGGCGGGACCCTTACAGTGTCCCTGACAGCTCCTGTGGCGGTACCGATGGCCCAGCCAATTGCACAGGAAGTCCAGCCGGAAAAAGTTTCTCTTATTCAGACACCCGTGTCACCGGCTCCTGTACCGGCCGCAGCTACTGCTTCTGCTCCCGGGAAGATGTTGGTAGAGGACAAATTGGTCCCCAAAGAAGAGGGACCGAAATACACAGGGGAACGGATCACCCTTGATTTCCAGAACGCCGACCTGCTCAACGTGCTGAGACTCATAGCAGAGGTTAGCGGACTCAATATTATCACGGCAGAAAATGTGGGCGGAAAGATCAGCATGCGCATTCAGGATGTCCCATGGGACCAGGCTCTTGATATCATTCTTAAAACCAAGGGCCTCGGACAGGTTCGGGAAGGTAACGTGGTGCGAATCGCGCCTAGGGCAATCCTGGAAGGTGAAAAGCTGGCTGAACTCAAAGCCATGGAGGCTGAAGTAAAGATGGAGAACCTGATCCTTGAGATCGTGCCTATCAGCTACTCCAAGGCCGAGGATATGGTGAGCCAATTAAACTCCTTCCTCAGCGCCAGGGGATCCATTACAACCGACAAGAGGACTAACTCCCTTATTGTAAAGGACATCGAGGAGAATGTTGAAAAGATCAGAAACCTTGTCACCGAGTTGGATATTCCTACACCCCAGGTGAGGATCGAAGCCAGGATCGTCATCGTTGATGAAGGCTACGTGAAAAACCTCGGCATCCAATGGGGTGGTAACTTTGACGACGGGCAGACCCAGGTCTTCGGTGAATCGGGCACTGGTAGTACTACCTTCTCCGGCGCCCTCGTCAACATGCCTGCCTCCAACGCCCAAACGGTCCTCGGGTTCAGTTTCGGTTCGGTCGGGAACTTCAGTAACCTGGACCTGCGGCTCAGCGCCCTGGAACAGACCAATAACGGACGGATCATTTCAAGCCCGTCACTGCTGGTCATTCAGAACGAAACGGCCAACATCGAGGTGAACAACCCCTTCCCTGAAAACCGAACCTCAACTGAGGTAAGCGATGAGGGGTCGACTACTACAACCGAAGTTTCCTTCCCCGACATATGGACAAAACTGAAGATAACTCCGCAAGTAACGAGCAGTGACGATATCTTCATGGAGGTTCTGGTGGAGAAGGACAGCAAGGGACAGCAGGCTATCTTTGATGACAATATTTTCACCGGGGTTAACTCCCACAAACTCGAGACCAAGATCATCATCAAGAACCATGGCACGGCAGTTATCGGCGGTCTCTTTACCGAGAACGAAGGGGAAAGCAACAGCAGCGTACCGTTTTTCTCCAAGATCCCCGTTCTCGGGTGGTTGTTCAAGAATAAGAACACCTCAAATAATAGAGATGAGCTTCTCATCTTTATCAACGCTACGATCGTCGAAGGTTAAAAGACCCACTACTAGGGACAAACGCATCCGCCGATAGTGGCGGATGCGTTTTTTTTAGGAGGATGTGAGACATGCTTCGATTTCTGACGGCAGGTGAATCCCATGGCGAATCGCTCATTGCCATTCTTGAAGGGCTTCCTGCGGGCCTGGAGGTGAGTTCCGGTCAGATTAATCTAGAGCTTGCAAGAAGGCAGAAAGGTTATGGACGCGGAAAACGGATGGAAATCGAGAGCGACAAGGTGGAATTTTTTTCCGGGATGCGGGGAGGCAGGACTTTAGGCAGCCCCCTGGCAATGCGTATAAGGAATCGGGATTGGGATAATTGGCAGAATACGATGGGACCCGAGGGGAGAAACCGTGATGCCCGATCGGTTACCAGTCCCCGGCCCGGGCACGCAGATCTTGCCGGAGGCATAAAGTACGGACATAAAGATTTCAGAAATATCCTTGAAAGAGCCAGTGCGAGAGAGACGGCTGCCAGGGTAGCCGTGGGAGCCGTGGCAAAGGCTCTGCTGGAACGGTGCGGGGTAACCATCGGCGGACATGTTGTCTCCATTGGAGGATCATCCCCTTCAACCGCGGAATTTAAAAGGCACAGAGAGGGAGCTGTTGCGGAAAGCTCGCCGGTACGGTGCCTGGACAAGTCCGCTGAGAGGGAAATGATAAAACTTATCGATAAGGCGATGGAAAAAGGTGAAACACTGGGTGGTGTTTTCGAAATTAAAGCTTTTGATGTCCCGGTGGGGTTAGGCAGTCACGTACACTGGGATCGACGGCTGGATTCCGATCTGACCGCTGCAGTTATGAGTATTCCTGCCATAAAGGGTGTTCAGATCGGGTCTGGGTTTCGAGCTGCCGAACTGCCCGGTTCAGCCGTCCACGACGCAATTTTTTACGATAAGGCCAGAGGATTTTATCGTGAGACCAACAATGCCGGGGGTATCGAAGGAGGGATCACTAACGGGGAAACAGTGATCCTCTCAGCGGCCATGAAACCCATACCGACCCTGATGTCACCCCTGGGATCTGTTCATTTCCTGAGTAAGAGGAAGGTTGATGCCGCAGTGGAACG
>JALHUC010000336.1 GCA_022865845.1 bacterium
GTACCTATAATGATGAGAAAAAGCGTCTGCACCTGTCAATCTCCTTCATTATGATGTTTAGCACCCGAAACGATGATAAACGGTTCTGGGGCTGTCCTTGACAAACACGCTACCATTCCATAATTTCTGATTTTTGACAACCGTGGAAAGTGAACTTTAGCTCTTTTCCAGGGCGAAAAAAACACGGGGAGATTTTCGACTTGGCGACTGAGCGACTTGGCGAAAGAGCAAGAGCAAAACCTGGTGATCGGTGATCAGCTTGCCACGTCGAATTGTCGCGTCGAAGTTTGAAAATCGAAGACGGATGGTAATTTGGCTTTTTCCTGTAAAGACGTTAAAAGCTATGAAGAAGGACGAAGGGAGTTGCCTTATTCCTCCTTCTGATATCCGACAAACCATTTTCAGGAACATGACAAGGCGGATTCGACATGTTTAACAACCTTGCAGACAAACTAGACAGCGTTTTCAAAAAGTTAAAGGGCCGAGGACGCCTCACGGCAGAGGATATCGACGCCACACTGAGAGAGGTCAGGCTGGCCCTTCTGGAAGCGGACGTCAACTTCAAGGTAGTCAAGGATTTCCTGGCGCGGATCAGGGAACGGGCAGTGGGAGACGAGGTATCAGGCAGCCTCACTCCTGCCCAGCAGGTTATCAAGATCGTTCACGGGGAGCTGGCCGGAATTTTGGGCGGGTCCCGGGCAGAGCTCGCCAAAGCCGACGTTCCCCCTACCAGGATTCTCATGGTGGGCCTTCAGGGGTCCGGTAAAACCACCACCTGCGCCAAGCTGGCCCTTCACCTCAAGGAACAGGGACTCCGGCCCTACCTGATCCCCGCGGACCTGAGCCGTCCCGCAGCGGTGGACCAGTTGGTTTCAGTGGCCGGTAAGGTTGGGGTCCCGGTCTTTCCCTCCGATATATCTCTAACCCCTGTTGAGGTCTACCGTCAGGCGGCAGTTGCTGCGGGCCGTGCGGGGTGCGACACTCTCATTGTCGATACGGCAGGGCGTTTACACGTGGATGACGACCTCATGGCCGAAGCGTTAGCCCTCTCGGGAGCGGTACATCCCCACGAAACCCTGCTGGTAGCCGACTCCATGACGGGCCAGGACGCAGTCCAGGTGGCCGAATCCTTCCACAGCAAACTCAAGCTCACAGGGATCATCCTCACCAAGCTGGACGGCGACGCCAGGGGAGGCGCGGCCCTGTCCATGCGCCACATCACAGGCGTCCCTATCAAGTTCGCTGGTATCGGTGAGGGGATGGGAGGTCTCGAAGCCTTTTACCCGGATCGGATCGCATCCAGGATCCTCGGTATGGGCGACGTCATGACCCTCATCGACAAGGCCGAGAAGGCCTTCGACGAGAAGGAAGCGGCCAAACTTGTCAAAAAGACCCGCAAGGGGGATTTCGATCTGGCGGACTTCCGGGATCAATTGAAGAAGGTCAAGGAGATGGGGTCCATGCAGGAGATCCTCTCCATGCTGCCCCTGCCCGGAAAGATGAAAAACGCCATGCCGGCCGAGATGGATGATCGGGAACTGGTGAAGGTCACCGCCATCATCGACTCCATGACCCCCAGGGAGCGCCAGCAACCGAAGATCATCAACGGCAGCCGGCGCAAGCGCATCTCCGCTGGCTCCGGCACCACCGTCACCGATGTGAACCGGCTGTTAAAGCAGTTCGACCAGGCGAAGAAGATGATGAAGAGGTTCGGAAAGGGAGGAAGGGGCCCGATGGGCGGCATGAAAATGCCATTCTGACGCCCATCGGTCCAGTGTCTGGGGTCTAGTGTCTGGTGTCTAGTTAAGACCGGAACGCAGGACGTAGGGCGAAGGGCGAAGGATAAACCAGAATCCAGTAGCCAGAAGAAAATTTGGGTTCAAGCAAAAGCGGTAAGGGCTGCCTCGCGCAGAGCCGCAGAGCTCGCAGGGAAAGACAAAAAGCTGTTAAGATTTAACCCTGATCTGGTTAGATCTTCTCTGCGTTCCCTGCGTCTCTAGTGAGTCACGCCTCAGTGTGACGAACGGGCGTGAGAAAAATCCTTTTAGATTTTGGATCTTGGATCACTGGTCCTTTCCCATCGCGAGTCACGAGTCACGAATCACGGCTCTTAAACCATTTGACGAACCTGCCATTTAAGGTTACAAGGTAAGGCTTTCTATACGATTAACTCTGCACTTTACACCCTGCACTCTACACTGCAGGCTTTTGGAGGATTTACCTTGGCAGTACGTATCAGGCTTAGAAGGATGGGAAAGAAGAAGATGCCCCATTACAGGGTCGTCGTAGCGGACATCAAGTCACCTCGAGACGGCAGGTTCATCGAGAGTATCGGGACCTACGATCCCCACAAGGAACCGGTCGAGATAAACATCGAGGAGGAGAAGGCACTGTACTGGCTTTCCAAGGGTGCAACCCCCTCCGACACGGTCCGCAGTCTCCTTTCGAAGATCGGCGTCATGAAGAAGTTCGACGAGGGCGACGCTTCCACCAGCGTTTCCGAGTAGACTGACTTCTCCGGCCGCCCTGATGGGCGGCCCTATCCCCATGAAAGATCTCTTTATCCTGGCTGAAGTCCTCCGCCCCCACGGGCTCCGAGGGGATGTTGTCCTGCGCCCGCTCACCGACCACCTCGAAACACTCACCAGTGCCAACAAGGTCTACCTGGGACTTTCGGCCAGTGATCCGGTCAAGGTACAAAACATCCGCTTGCACAAAGGGAACCCCCTCCTTAAGCTTGAAGGTATCGATGACATGAACGCAGCCCTCGCCCTTAAGGGACAGTCGATATGCCTACCCAGGGAGGACCTCATACCCCTGGACGAGGGGGAGTACTTTCTCCACGATCTCGTGGGCCTGGTCCTGCTCGATCATCTTGGCAATGAAATCGGACCGGTTGAGGAGATCATGGAAACAGGAGGTCCCCCGATCCTGACGGGGCCACTACCGGATGGCGGCGAATTCATGATCCCCTTCGCCCCGGGTACCATTGATGAGGTTGACCTGGAAAATGGCACGATCCGCATTGTGAATCTTCCAGGACTTCTCGTATAACAAAGTCTTTTGAAACGCAGAATTCGCGGCTTGTCCGCCATAGCTCGTAGAGCGACGGTGGAAGGTACGCTTGGGAAAACAACGGTTACTATTAAAGCGTTTAAACCTGTCTCTCGCAGAGCCGCAGAGTTCGCAGGGAAGGACAAAATACTTTTTAGATTTAATCCAAAGATTTGATTTGATTTTCTCTGCGTTCCCTGCGCCTCTAGTGAGTCAAGCCAACGGCATGACGAACGAGCGTGAAGCTGCCTGTTTTCTTGGGTCTTGGATCGTATTCACCGTTCACGGTTCACGGTTCACGGAGTATAAATGAACTTCCACGTTCTCACCATATTCCCGGGAATTATTACCAGTGCCGCCTCAGGCAGCATCCTGGGCAAAGCTCTGGAAAAAGGAGTCATCGGCCTAAACGCGATAGACATCCGGGATTACGCCACCAACAAGCACAATACGGTGGACGATTATCCCTACGGTGGCGGCCCGGGGATGGTCATGAAGCTGGAACCCATCTATGGAGCGATCCAGTCCCTCTCACTGCCGGAAGGTTCCCCCCTGCTCCTCCTTACCCCACAGGGTGAACGGTTCGACCACGCCATGGCCAGAGACCTGGCCTCCCACAGCGCTCTGGCCCTTCTCTGCGGCCGGTATGAAGGTATCGACGACAGGGTCCGCGACCTGATCCCTGTCCGGGAAGTCAGCCTCGGCGACTTTATCCTCACGGGCGGGGAGTTCGCGGCCCTGGCCATTATTGACGCAGTAGCCCGGTTCGTCCCCGGAGTGCTGGGGGACGAGGAGTCCGCAACAGAGGAAAGCTTTGCTACCGGACTACTTGAGTATCCACAGTACACCCGCCCGCCCGAGTTCATGGGCCAGCGAGTGCCTGACATCCTGCTTTCAGGCGATCACGGCCGTGTTGCCCGTTGGCGCCGCGAACAATCCCTGCTGCGCACCCTTCAGAAGCGGCCCGACCTCCTGGAAACGGCCGATCTTACGGAAGAGGACCGGAATTTCCTGGAAAAAGCAAAATCCGGGCAAATTCCCGACGACGAAGCCTAAATACAGCCTCTTTTTTCCTTGCCATCTTCATAATTTCACCTATAATTCATTTTTCCATACAATTCTCAACACTTTTTAACGCAAAGTTCGCGAAGGGACGCAGAGAAGGACAGGTAAATCCTGGTTTTGGTTTAACCCCCTTACTTGATTTCCTTGGCGTCTTGAGTGACCAAAGGGAACGAGCGTGAGAAAAGAATTTAAGTAAAACTAAGGAGTGTTCAATGGGTATTAATATTGTAGAGATGTACGAAAAGGAACACATGAAGCGGGATGTCCCCGATACGCCTATCGGATCCACTGTGAAAGTCCATTACAGGATCATTGAGGGCGAGAAGGAGAGGATCCAGATCTTCGAGGGGGTCGTCATCGCTCGCAATAGGGCAGCGCTAAGGTCCACCATAACAGTCCGGAAGGTCACAGCCGGTATGGGCGTGGAAAGGGTCTTCCCCATACACTCCCCCAAGATGGACAAGGTTGAGGTCACCCGACTCGGGAAGGTCCGCCGCAGCAAGCTGTATTACCTCAGAGCACTGAGAGGTAAGAAAGCCAGGATTAAAGAGAAGGATCAGTATTAGGGGCAGAAGGAGGAATAGGGAAGGATGGAGGAGGAATGACACCTTTTCCGCTGTATAAATTCTTCCTTCCCTCTTCCATATTCGCTATTCTGCACTCATGCTCTTCCAATATTCCACAATTGACGACCAACTCCGGAAATCCGGTTACTCTCTCATCGCTGGAGTAGACGAAGCAGGACGCGGGCCCCTTGCGGGGCCCGTTTTCGCTGCTGCAGTCATCCTGCCCCCGGAAAACAGCCTTCCCGACACCATGGACAGTAAAAAGATCTCCCCCGCCCGCCGGGAGAAGCTTTACGAAGAGATCCTGTCGGTGGCCGTGGCCTGGCACGTATCAAGTATCGAAAACCAGGTCATAGACAGGATAAACATCCTCCAGGCCACCCTCAAAGCGATGGTGGAGGCGGTTAAGAACCTTTCCAACACCCCGGAGATGATCCTTGTAGACGGCTCTCATACCCCTTTCGTTGACTCCCACTCCAGGGCTCTTACAAAAGGCGACGGCCTCTCCCAATCCATCGGCGCCGCCTCCATCCTCGCCAAGGTCCAGCGTGATCGGCTAATGACACGGTACCACGAAGAGTACCCCCAGTACGGATTTGCCAGGCACAAGGGCTACGGCACCCGGGAACACATGGATGCCATCGCAAAGCACGGCCCGTGCCCTATCCATAGACGGTCATTTGCGGGAGTGAAGGAGCACTGTAAATGAAAGTCCATTCGACGGAGCGAAGGGGAGACTGAGCGAGCTAATGATAGAACGACTGGCCGACTTAGCGACTGAGCGAAGGATCGCCCGACTGAGCAAACGAACGACGGAACGACGGAGCAAATAAACGTTTCACAACTATAATAAAAACCCCGCCTGTTTTATTTCTCTGTGGTTTTTCGCTTCCTGTTTTTTCGCCAAGTCGCTCCGTCGCCAAGTCGAAATGCACTCTGGCCCTTACTTTGCAATCCCCTTCCCATGTTCTGGAAACGAAAAGCTCCGCACCTCCGTACAGGCGCCCGGGGGGAGCGCGCGGCAACTCTATACCTCCTGCTCCGGGGCTACCGCATCCTCGAGCGGAACTACCTGTGCCGCCTGGGGGAGATCGACATCGTGGCCCTGAAAAAGGGGGTTCTTGTCTTCGTGGAGGTGCGGACGCGGCAGGAGGGGGCCCTCGTGGATCCCATCGAATCTATCAACGACATTAAGCTGGCTCATATGATAGACGCAGCGCGCTATTTTCTGACGGCGCGAAGCAAGAGCGGAGCATGCAGCCGGTTCGATATCATCTCCGTGCGATCCAGTGGTCCCCTCAGGGGGCGGATCCGCCATTATATCGACGCTTTTCTGACCACCGATGAAAGGCCCGCGCGCGGCATGCGCCTGAAAGCGTGGATACGCCGACAACCCAAGCCAGGAGGCAAGATCCGGAGGTAATGTCGACCAGGCGACTGAGCGACTTGGCGAAAAAACTGGTTTGATGTTTGAGGTTTGAGGTTTGATGTTGGAGCCCGTAACCAGGAACTTGGAACCTGGAACATGGAACTCCGGCCTCTGGCCGGCGTCATTGCGAGCCCCATGCCTTTTCGTGGGTTTGGCAGTCTCGGCTGAATTCCGAGTTGCGAGGTTTTACTCCCACTCCCCCTCTCGCTCCCTCTCCCTCTCTTTAGGCACCTTCCGCACTTCGCACTGCTTTCCTCACTGCCTAATTATATTATTTATACATTTTTCTATATTCGAAGACTATTTTTGACATGTTTGTGCTAATATTTCACATACTAAAGAAGACTCCCGTTTCATGAGGATCAGATCCACAGATAGACTTGCCCATTTTAACCATTTCCAATGAGCGGGGTTGTCCTGGTGTACAGGTGAGCATTTTTGAGGGAGGGGAAGGATGACAGGTGCCAAAGTTCTCATTGTCGATGATGAGAAAGCCATCAGGGATGGTCTACACAAGGTTCTCGTGGGAGAAGGGTACGAGACAGAACTGAGCCACAACGGCTATTCGGCTATCGAAAAGCTACAGGCCAGCGATTTCGAACTCGTCATAACCGACCTCAAAATGCCCGGAATGGACGGGATGGAAGTCTTGAAGGCCATCTCCATCCTTCAACCCAACGTCCCGGTGATCTTCATCACCGGTTACTCTACGGTGGAAAACGCCGTGGAGGTGATGAAGATAGGCGCCTTCGATTACCTTCCCAAACCGTTCACACCAAAGCAACTCCTTGCTAAGGTGGATAAAGCGCTTGAGCACAGAGCCTTCCTCCTGGAGGAACAGTCCCCTGCGCGGCACCTGAGTGAGCAGATCGAAGGTGTCAACATCATCGGCAATAGCCCGGCCATGAAAAAGGTCTTCATGCGGATAGACCAGGTGGCGCCCACCGACAGCACCGTCCTCATCACAGGGGATAGCGGAACCGGAAAGGAACTGGTGGCAAAGGCGATCCACCATTTGAGCCCGCGCCGCGGCAAACCGTTCATCGCTATCGACTGTACCACCCTGGTGGAGACCCTTCTTGAAAGTGAGCTGTTCGGCCACGTGAAAGGCTCCTTCACAGGAGCTGTGCAGACTAAAACAGGGCTGTTCAAAGTAGCTGACGGTGGAACCCTTTTCCTGGACGAAGTTTCCAACATCACTCCCGCCATCCAGGCGAAACTGCTGCGGGTCCTGCAGGAGAGGACCATCACCCCCATCGGAGGTACTAACTCAATACCCATCGATATCCGCCTGGTAGCGGCAACGAACAGGGACCTCAGGGAAATGGTGGCCGAAGGATCGTTCAGAGAAGACCTCGTCTACCGTCTCAACATCGTTCCCATAGAACTGCCCCCTCTTTGCGAACGAGAGGACGATCTGTCCCTGCTGATCAGCCATTTCCTGAAAAAATATGCGAAGGAGATCGGCAAGGACATTCAGGGACTGGCTCCCGGGGCCATATCCATCCTTCGGGGCTACTCTTTCCCCGGAAACGTCAGGGAACTTGAGAACCTCATCGAAAGAGCCGTGGTCCTCACCAAGAACCGGCTCATCCAGGCGGAAGACCTGGAAATCGATACGTGCACCGACACGGAATCGGACTACATTAACGGCCGCGTGCCCGGGAGCGCGGAAGAGTTGAAGTGGATGAAGAAGAAACTGCGGGAGGATGCGGTCAAACCCCTGGAGCAGGCCTTTCTCCTGGCAGCTCTGGAGCGCAACAACTGGAACGTCACCAGGGCTGCCGATGAAGTGGGTATGCTCCGCCCCAACTTCCAGTCACTACTGAAAAAACAGGGGATATCACTGAAGTATCGGGGGGTAGTGCCGTGATCTGTAATCGGTAATCGGTGATCTATGTTTTCCTCCGACTTGCTCCGCGCCCTCTGCGGTAAAATTATCGTCTTAATAGCAACAGGACTTCCGCCAGATTTAAGCCTCTCTCTGTGTCCTACCACCTTCGCTGAAGCTATGGTGGACAGGCTGCTTGCCAGCCATAGCTCAC
>JALHUC010000337.1 GCA_022865845.1 bacterium
AAAAAAGGAGTTCGGTGAACACCTCACCAAATCAGCAGATGACATCAACGTTGTAGTAGTCGCCGACAGCGACATGCTCCAGGACCGATTCTGGGTCGAGATCCAGGACTTTTTCGGCCAGAGGCTTGCCCTGCCCATGGCCGACAACGCTGACCTGGTCATCAACCTCCTTGATCAGCTTGGCGGCAGCTCCGATCTCATAGGGATCCGCAGCCGTGCTTCCACCTTCCGCCCCTTCGAACTATTTGACCGAGTATCCCAGGACGCGGAGTTGAAATTCAGGGTCAAGGAGCAGGAGCTTGTCTCCCGACTTAAAGAAGCTGAAGGAAAACTCAACGAACTGCAGTCCCAGAGACAGGACCCCGAATCTCCGGAATTTACCACGGAGCAGGAAGAGGAACTGGAGAACTTCCGCACTGAAAAGGTTAAGGTGCGCAGAGAGCTTCGGGATGTGCAGTTTGAATTGCGGAGGGACATAGAAAGGCTTCAGGCCTGGATCAAGTTTATCAACATAGGACTTGTACCGCTTCTCCTTGTTGTCTTCGCAGTAGGGTCCTGGGCAGTTCGGAGGAGAAAAACCTCTCGACTGAGCGACTGAGCGACTGAGCGAAAAGGATCAAGAACTAGTTTGCCCTAAAACACAAAACAGAATATTCGTGCGTAGTTAATCCGTGAATATGTGCGTCCGAAAGATCTGACCCAACTACGCCTTACGCACATACGTGATGTTTTTTCCACCACAGGATACCAGCCGTCGCTCACCAAAGTGAGCTATCGCTGGCAAACAGCCTGTCCGCCGAAGCTTTCTTGTCCGCCATAGCTTCAGCGACGGTGGAAGCGAAGGTGGAGGGTTGTGCAGGCCAAACCTTGATTCTTGAATTTGGATCTTGAATCCAACATTTGAGATCTGAGATTTGAGATCTGAGATCAATTACCTGTATCTTTGATCCAGGTAATTGATTCACCCCACCAAAAGCAGGTCCACCATGGTCAGGTCGGCTATGACTTTTTCTGAATCGTCAACGACCGGGACCTCCTCGACGTTGGCTGCCACCATTCGCCCTAGTACATCCTCCACATTGTCGTCCATCCCTACGCTCAAGGGATTCTGGAGCATGAGATCCTCTGCCGTTTCCGTAGTAATCACACCGAGAAGGTGGCGGGGGTTGATGTCAGCCCCGTGGTGATGAATGAAAAAATGTTTCACAAGGCATTCAAGGTTGATGATACCGAGAAGCCGGTTATCGTCATCCACAACGTAAAGCTGGCGGCTATGCCTATGCCACTTCATGGCCTCAGAAAGATCACCGATAGGGGTGTCCTGTTTGATCATCGGTACTTGACGGTCCTGGTGCATGGCGACTACGTCGCGCACCCGTAACGGTTCACTACCGCTGGACTTGCGGCTCCTGGTGCTCATCATTCTCCTCCCACATTCTGAGCCTCACCCGACTTGATCAAAGCTTTCTTGACGAGAATGGGAGAGATCAGTTCATTGATAATGACAGAAGCCAGGATCGCGTTGACCATGATCCGGGCAGCGGACAGGTCACCGACATACTCTTTGGCAGCAAGCACAAGTCCTATGGATACTCCCGCCTGGGGCAGAAGTCCCAGTGGAAGGTATTTCTTCACAACAATCGGGGCCGCTGATATTACACCACCGAGGTAGGACCCTCCCAGCTTCCCCACGGTCCTCATTGTGATGATCACCGCAGTGAGGGTCCCTGCCGCTGCCAGAGCTCCTATCTTCAAGTGCGCGCCCGCTAGAACAAAAAACATGGCAAAAAGAGGCTCCTCTATCTTTTCTATAACTTCAAACCAGGGTTCCGGTTGGTTCATGGTGTTAACCAGAAAAAGTCCCAACATCATGCAGGCCAGGAGAGATGAAGTGTGGAGGGTCAAAGCAATGCCGCTGGTAAGGAATATGGTGCCCAGGGTCAGTCCCAGGAGCGCCTTTCGCCTCCTGATCACTGGAACCATCAACTTGAGCAGCAGCCCCGCGACAGAACCGATGAGGAGCGCGACCAGGATCTCCTTACCCGGTTCCACAAGACCGGCCTGTACCAGTGAGACCCCCTTTCCTCCCAGGCTCCCGGCGATCCCGGCGGCCATGCTGAACAGAACCAGAGTGATCCCATCATCGAGGGTAATGACCCCGAGGAGGACAGTGGTCATCGGGCCTTTCGCTTTGTATTCATGAACGACACTGAGGACAGCTGCGGGGGCTGTAGCGGCGCATATGGCCCCCAGCAGGATACCCACTGCGACAAGGGCGCTGCCGGGTTCGATGCCGGCTCCGGGAAGGTAAGGGAAAAGGAAGATTACCGAGGCGCTCACGAGAAGGGCCACAGCTAAAGCCTGCACAAAAGTGATGATGATGATGGTCTTTCCCAATTTCCTGAGCTTGTCGAACTCCAGGGTGCCGCCGATTGAAAAGGCAATTATTCCCAGAGCAATATCGGTGATGAGGGAAAGGTCGTTTTCAAGGACGCCTGCGCCCAGGATTCCAGTGGTGGACGGGCTGAGCAGCATTCCGGCTAAAATGTAGCCGGTAATCCGGGGAAGGTTGAGCGCATGGGCCGCCCTGCCCCCCGCGTAACCGCAAAGGATAAGGATACCCAGATAAAAAAGGGGATGGGCGCTGCCAAGAATACCGGTCCAACCCTCGGACATGGATAGCCTCCTGAAAGGGATCTTTGAAGAAACAGGATACCACCTTTGCAGACTATGATAACCTCGTAAAAACCCTCATCGAGCCAATATGTTGGTGTGTCAAACTGTTAGCGTGATTCCACCATTAGTATCAAAGATGAATAAAATTATTGATGTAATAATTTGAACCTTTTGGTTTAACTTCGAAAATTTGAGATCTGAGATTTGAGATCCACCATGAGGCATTATGGACTTCTCTGACGACAAACTCCGCCGCATTGCATTTCATGAGGCGGGGCACGCCTGGATGATGTGGAAAGAGGGGCTTGGGGTGAAATCGGTATCGATGGAACCTCATAGGCCCATCCATGGGGACAACAGGGGAGAAACGGTTCCGGACCTTGCCATGGAGGAAGGCCGCAAGGAACTCTCTCAGAAGTTCGCAAAGGCTGCTCTGGCAGGCAGCGCCGCAGAGCATTTTCTACTGGGGAAATGGGACGAAGAGAGCCTCCAGGCAAGCAGCTACGACACAAAAAAAGCGAGGGACTTCATGGTCATGTCCGGGGACAACAGGGAGTCAAGATCCCTGGACCAGGACATCCATGCGCTGTTAAATTCGGTAATGGGAGAGATCTCCCGACCCCGAGAGTGGCACATTGTCACTGGTCTGGCCTATGCGCTTCTCGCATCCGGGTCTTTGACTGGGGAGCAGGTTCTGGAGATACTTGCAGACTGGTGATTTGAATTGGCGGCAGGATATTATTCGGCGTTGTCAGCCAGTATGCGTCTGGCTTTATCCAGATGTCCCGGGAAAATGTTACCGGGCACCGACCCCATGCCCAGCTCCGATGAAATAATGAACCGGGCGCAATTGGCAAAATCATTCTGGCAGTATTGAACCTGGATCAATTTTGCCATGCCAGGCATATCAGACATCTGGTCATCGAAAAAGGTGCAACGCATTATCACTGGACAATCGCTCAAAAAAATCCCTCCTGATAGTAAGATGAAGGTCAATATAGATGGAAATGGTATCGGGGGCAAGGGGGCAGGGCGAAGGATGAAGGATGAAGGATGACCATCTTGTTCCGGCTGTCAAATTGTTTTAGAGCGTTTATTCTGTGTTCTACATTCTACGTTCTACATTCCGTCTTTTCGAGACACCGGCCCCTGCACTTTAGAGGAAAGTACACTTCCAGACACTAGCCCCTAGACATCAGACACTGTCCTCTGTCAGAATTACTTATGGGAATTAAGAGCGACAGAGGACACCATATCTGCCCCTGGTATATGGCGTACCTTTTCGACAACCCCCTGAGGCACCTCATCCACGACCCTGAAAAGATCCTGGGCTCCTATGTCAAACCAGGGATGACCGTTCTGGACATAGGCTGCGGTATGGGGTTTTTCTCACTGGGGATGGCGCGAATGGTCGGCCCTGAAGGCAGAGTCATATCCCTGGACCTCCAAACCATGATGCTGAAGATCCTGGAAAAGAGGGCCATCAAAGGAGGCCTTTCCGAGCGCATCGAAACCCGTCTCGTGAGGGAGGAGAGGTTTCCGGTGGAAACCCCCGTCGATTTTGCCCTTTGTTTCTGGATGGTTCACGAAGTTCCGGATCAGGCTCTTTTTTTAAGGGAATTGACCCGAGCTCTCAAACCAGGCGCCCATGCACTCATTGCAGAACCCGGTATGCATCATGTCAAAAAGGAAGACCTGGAGGGAACAATCCGTATTGCCGAGGGGGAGGGGTTCGCGGTAACAGAGCGGCCCAGGATCAGAATGAGCCTCTCGGTGGTGCTGCAAAATAGTATCTAGTGTCTGGTTCTAGTGTCTGGAATTTACGGATCACCGTTCACGGATCACGGATCACTGCTTTCCCCCCATCTCCTCCTCTCGTATCCTGTCTTTCAGCTCCCGGATACGGCTCTTTAAGGATTCCCTTTCACCGCTCCGCTCCATCAGGTAGAGCCGGTAGGCCATTCCCAGGACGAGGAGGAAAAGCAGGATGATCCTCATCTCAATAAACGGGATCGTGAAGTGGAGGAGCAGCTCAAGAACACCGAGAAGAGCAAGGGTGATGGAAATGATCAGCCAGATAAGCATGGGCCCTCCGAAAATCAGTTTCTAGTGTCTGGTATCTGGTGTCTAGAGATAAACTAAAAATCCGAAGAGACTTCTATGCCCCTCCGTCAACTCCGTGCTTAAACAATCAGCTGCACAGGAATAGTCCTGTTTTTTATTTTTCCACCTCCGTGCCCTCGCGTCACTGAATCTGTTTTTTCCAGACACTAGAAACCAGACGCTAGACACTGTGGCCAGATGGATCTTTACAGGCCACACCTACGCTGCCGCAGCGAACCCCTCAATATCCTGGACGTTAAACGGTTTGCGCAGGAACCCGTCAACACCCAGCTTCTGGATTTCGTCCCCCAACAGGTACGCTTCCGCGGCGGTAATGATCACTACCCTTGAAGCAAGTTTCATCTGCCGGATCTCGCGGAGCAGCTGGATCCCATTATATCCGGGCATGAACATATCGAGGAAAATAAGATCGGGCACCATGAAGTTGAGTACCTCAAGGGCTCGATAAGCATTCGTCGCCGGGATCACCTCATAATCCTCGGAAAGAAGAATTTCCAGGGCATCGACTAACGCCTCGTTATCATCCACTACCAATATAACCTTTTTTCCCTTATCCATAACGCCTCCTTCGGCTGGATCACATTTACAGTTATCTCCTCGTTATTTCTTTCTGAACTGTTTCTAGCAAGATTCAAACCAACCCCGGAAGAGTGTGAAAAAACTTATACTGGCTCCCAAACAGGCCCATTTTTATTCCCGGTTACATTTTTAAGTGCTGCCTGGCGGCAACAGGGTGTACATGATTGTGTGCACCCGACACCCGCCCCAATCGACCCCCCTGCCTGCTCACCTGATTCAGGAGGACGGAAGGCTGATCGTGAAAGCGGTGCCTTGAGCCCTTTCACTCTGGACCCGAACATCGCCCCCCTGATCCTCGATGATCTTGTTGGTTACAGCAAGACCGAGGCCGGTTCCTTTCTCCTTGCTGGTGAAAAACGGATTGAAGATATCGTCCACTTGTTCAGCGGGGATACCAGGCCCGGTATCCGTAACCGTTATTTCAACCATATCTTTTCCATCCGCGGTAGCCACGGAAATGGTATCGATTGTCAGAAACCCACCGGCCGGCATTGCCTGGATCGCATTGAGTACAACATTGTGCACAGCCCGGACGAGATAGGATTCATCCGCAAGCACTTCGTGCCCGGCCTCTTTGTTCAAGCAGCTGACCTGGACATTACGTTTATCAATCTCCGGTTCCAGGGATTCAAGGACATGGTCGATAACATCGTATGCTTTCAGGGCATTGATCCTTAACCTTGGCTTTCTGACCAGGTCGAGGAGATCCTCAAGCAGCCCATTCACCCTGTCGAGTTCTTTGGGAACGATTCTGTTAAATTTATCTCGGAACTCCTCTTTCTCGTACTTTCCCGGGAACATCTGAACGAAAGCCCTCACCGCTGTTAATGGGTTCTTAATTTCATGGGCAAGGCCCGCAGCCAGGGTACCCATGGCCGCGAGTCGGTCTGCGCGTCTGACCCTATCCTCGAGGGCCTTCTTCTCAGTCAGGTCATCAAAGAGAACAAGAAGGCCCATGGCCAGCCCACCCACCTCTATTATCGGGGAAGTGGTAAGTTCCACGATAAGCGGAACACCAGCCACTGTAAGTTGAAGTTCCCTGCCTGAGACTGTCCCACCGTTGACAAACCCCTCCCTCGCAAAGTGGCTGATCTCGTGGTCCCTTCCCCACACTGAATCGGGTGATTTTCCCAGAACCTCGTCCGAGGTGACTGCGAGGATCTCCTCAGCTTTTCTGTTAAACGTTACGATCCTGCCCGTTTCATCGAGGGTCATCAAACCGTTGGTTATGGAGAGGATGATAAGGTCACTGAAATGTTTCAGATCCCTTATTTCCTTCAGGTTAGCCTCGAGGGCCTCCCTTCCTTCCTTGATCCTGGAGACCATCTGCTGGAAATTTTCAGCCAGGTCCTGAACCTCATCACCTGTACTGATACTCAGATCTACATCATATTTTCCTTCAGAAACCTCAACCGTCGCGTTGACCAGGTCCTTTAAAGGCACCGTGATCCTTCTGGTAAAGGTTGCCGCCAGCACCCACCCTAAAAAAGCCCCAATAAGACCCAGCAGGAAGATGAACACCCTTGTCCGCTGAATCTCAAGATACATCCGGTCCAGCTTGAGTCCCAGACGAACCGAACCCCAGCGGGCTCCGCTCCCAGGCATGGTGACAGCCGTCAGAATATCAAAGCCCCGTCGGTCATAATCCGAAACGAGACCAACAACTACAGAAGTTTCCACGCCTTTCAGATCCTTTTCATTTAAAGGGGGGAAGGCTTTTTCAACATCCGGTTTTCCCTGGCCGGAAAATGCCGCTACAGTCCCCTCCTTGTCGTAAAGGACTACGTACGCAATCTCAGGATCCCGGGCCGCCTCTTCAGCATTCTGCTCCAGGGCAACGTAGTTATAGTTGTAAAAGTCGTTGGAGGAGGAGGCGGCGATGCCTGCCGCAAGGGCGATCCCTGTGCGTTTGGCCTGGAGAAGCATCTCTGTGGACATCTGGCGGGAAACCAGCCACCCGACCAGGGCAACAACTAGGACGATGGTTATCCCGAACAGGAGGGTCAGTCTGCGTTGTATGGTCGTGCGGCCCATTGGCGTGCCGCTATCAGGGACCGTCAGCCAAGGTGACCTTGTTCAGGGGAAGGTATGGGGTACCGGTAGCGGGAAGATCGATGTTCCGCACGTTCTTTTGAAAAGCTACCTGTGTTGATAAAAAGATGACCGGAATGAGAGGCATTTCGTCGAGAACCTTTCGCTCGGCCTCTCGATACAGGGTCATGCGTTTCACCTGGTCCGTTTCGCCCCTGGCCTTTCCGATGAGTGAGTCAACCTCCATATTTCCATAGCCCGTGAAGTTGTGGGAACCTCCAGTTTCCACAATACTGGGCATCAGGTCATCGGGGTCAGGAACATCGGCATGGATAGCGTAACGGTAGAGGTCATACCGGCCTTCCTCGATACCCTTTTTGAACTCCTCCCAGGTTTCTACGAAAACAGGCTTCAGCACGATCCCCAGGGCGGCCAGACTCTGTCGGTACATCTCCAGCTCTTTTTTGGCTACTTCAGAGTGGG
>JALHUC010000338.1 GCA_022865845.1 bacterium
CTGGTGGCGGGGTTGCTCAAGATGTTCCTTTCCACCGATTACATAGGGCGGAACCTGGGGCAGGGGCGTTTCCTGCCGGTATTTAAAGCCGCGCTTTTGGGCATTCCCATCCCCCTTTGTTCTTGCGGCGTTCTTCCGGCTGCAGCGTCCCTGCGCAAGCAAGGGGCGAGCAGGGGAGCTACAACGGCTTTCCTCATATCCACCCCGGAATCCGGGATCGATTCCATCGCTGTTTCCTGGGCGCTACTCGATCCCATCATGACGATAGCCAGACCTCTTGTCGCTTTCGTGACCGCTTTTGTTGCCGGAATATCACAGGTTGTGTTTGGCGGTGTAGAGGATCTGAAGGAAGAGGATATTGATAACAGCTGCTCGGTAGACAGGTGCTGCGACGGAGAAAATTGCGATCCAGTTGAGCACAACAACCATCATTCACTTGCGGAAAAACTGTCAGGCGGGTTGAAATACGCTTTCGGGGAACTCTGGGGAGATCTGGCTGGATGGTTCGCGGTGGGTCTGCTCCTGGCCGGTGTCATAACGGCTCTGGTACCTGATGAGCTTATAACCTCCTATCTGGGTGAAGGCCTTTCGGCCATGCTGCTCATGCTCCTGGTGGGGATACCTCTTTATATATGCGCAACTGCCTCCACCCCCATCGCAGCAGCACTCATCCTGAAGGGGGTGAGTCCCGGGGCGGCGCTGGTATTTCTGCTGGTGGGCCCTGCCACGAACATCGCCTCTTTGTCGGTCCTCGTAGGCCTGCTGGGCAAAAGGGCGGTCGGTATATATCTTGGAGCCATCGCTGTAGTGAGCGTCCTGGCAGGCCTTGCTCTTGATTGGATCTACGACTTGTCGGGGATCACTGCCAAGGCTGCGGTGGGCCAAGCTGCCGAACTCATTCCTGCGCCGGTTCAGTACGCAGCGGCCCTGATCCTGATAGTCATCTCGGTGAAGCCCCTGGCTCGGTCCCTCAAGGGGCTGATGGAGAAGGTAAGGCCTTCAACGATAGAGCAGGCTGTATCTGACTGTGGGTGTTCCCAGGGGTGTGAAAAGGAACAGGGTCTGGGATCTGGGATCTAGCAAGACCTGGAACCTGCTCTTATCATTCCAGCGTACCGATGAGTGTAGTCCATCCAAGTGCGATTACGGTTATCACTCCTCGGCAATCCTCACGTACGGTCTCGTCTTAAAAGAGCAGTACCCGGTACCCAGTACCCAGTACCCAGTAGGAATATCCCGACTGTGCGACGGAGCGACTTGGCGAAAAGGCCTATAGCCCGGAACCCGGAACCCGGAACCCGGAACCTGGAACTCCGGCCACAGGCCGGCGTCATTGCGAGGAGCGGCGAGTCAGCCGAGAGCGACGCGGCAATCCGGGTTTGAATCTATCGCACTCCGCACTCCGCACACCGCACTACGCCCTGCCCTTTTTCTGCTTTCTGTGTTCTGTGTTCTACATTCAGACACCAACCACCAGACACCAACCACCAGACACTATTTTCCTCTTCCTTGACTTCGATCCCGTACCTTGTAAACTTTTACATATACGGCCGCTGGAGGCGGCCTCTTCCCGATCTCTCCAGATACAATTGTCCTTCCGCCGGCCAATTCCAATCTTCGGGGTCTGCCAATGGCTTGACTACGGAAGTTGTACCCGCATCGGGTTCAGGGGGGATGGTCATGGGGGGGAATATCTTTAAAAAACGCATTGAAGGTCTGCTGGCCCTTGCCGACATACAAGTCGACGGCAACCGGCCCTGGGACATCCAGGTTCACAATCAAGGGTTTTTCGGCAAGGTCGTGGTTCAGGGGCCCCTTGGGCTGGGTGAAGCATATATGGACGGGTGGTGGGACTGCGCCAGGCTGGACGAGTTCTTCTACCGGGCCATCAAAACCAGACTCGATGAGAAAGTCTCATGCGCGGCGGCGCTCGTCGAAACCGTCAAGGCCCGGCTTTTAAATCTGCAGAATCGAGCGCGGGCCTTCAGGGTCGGGCAGCACCATTACGATATGGGCAACGATCTCTTTCAGTGCATGCTCGACCCGCTAATGATCTACAGCTGCGGCTACTGGAAAAATGCTGCAAGCCTGGAGCAGGCTCAGGAGGACAAACTCGACCTTGCCTGCCGCAAGCTGCGCCTGGAACCGGGCATGCGCGTGCTGGATGTCGGCTGCGGTTGGGGCGGAACGGCGAAATTCGCCGCCGAGCGCTACCAGGTCGAAGTTGTGGGGGTGACCATCTCCCAGGAACAGACCAGGTTGGCCCGGGAGATCTGCCGGGACCTGCCAGTTCATATCCATCTTCAGGATTACCGAAGCGTCAAGGGAAGTTTCGACCGCATCATATCCATAGGCATGTTCGAGCACGTCGGTCACAAAAACTACCGGACCTACATGGGGAAGATGCAAAGCCTCCTGGCGGAAAAGGGGCTCTTTCTTCTGCAGACCATCGGCAGTAACCGCTCGTCGGACACGATCAATCCGTGGACCGTGCGTTACATCTTCCCCAACGGCGCCCTTCCCTCGCCCAGGCGGATAACCGAGGCCATCGAGAGGATTTTTGTGCTCGAGGACTGGCACAACTTCGGGACGGATTACGACAGGACCCTGATGAGTTGGTATCACAATTTCGAGGAGGGGTGGTCCGATCTCAAGGACCGTTACGATAAGCGTTTCCGCCGGATGTGGAGATACTTTCTTCTGAGTTCCGCCGGCGACTTCAGGGCCGGGAGAGATCAGCTCTGGCAGATCGTGTTGTCCCGGGACGGGATC
>JALHUC010000339.1 GCA_022865845.1 bacterium
CGGCCGACCAAATGAACCCCGTCGATATATCCACTGGCGGAGGCTCCTTTGTCTTCACGGTCCTTAAAAACCCATCCGATCCAATTACAGGCGTCAAGTGTTATGTCTTCAGCGAGAGTGGCACTTACCTTGGGATGTCTGGCACAACCAACACCAGTGGCGAAGTCAGCTTTGACCTGGCAGATGGGCGTTATAAGATCCGTACCGATTTTCTGGGCTACCAGTTTTGGAGCAATATCTTTGAGGTTCCCAATACCCTTTCTGATGCCTTGCTGATTGCCCATGCGGACGTTTCTATCAACGTTGAGGGGGTGTACCAGGTAACATCTGAGCCGTTGGAAGGAATTAAGGTTTATCTCTTCACTCCGTCTGGTAGCTATTTGAGTCAGTATCAGGTGACTGATGCGAACGGGCAAGTGACCTTCAATCTGCCTGAGCAGGCTTATAAAGTACGGGTAGATTATTTGGGCCAGCAGTTCTGGTCCGTAGTGTTTACCGGCCAGGGCACCACCGTGGAAGTGCCAATGGCCGATGCGGAGATAACCATGATCTCAAGTGATTCGGAGCTTGAAGGGGTGAAGGTTTATGTGTTTTCGGAAACCGGCTCATATCTGGGCATCTTTGGCACCACCGACGTTGATGGGAAAATAACTTTCCGGCTTCCGGCAGGCACATACAAATTCCGCGCTGACTACCAAGGCAGCCAATACTGGAGCGGTGAAGAGGCACTTGAAGCTGATCTGGTGAATATGGTCAGCATATTCACGGGCGGTGGCGCATTTACATTCACGGTTCTAAAGGGAGAATCGGATCCTCTTGTTGGTGTCAAATGCTATGTGTTCAGTGAGGGCGGTGCCTATCTTGGCATCCATTCAACCACAGGCGAGAATGGACAAGTTGTATTTGACCTTTCAGAAGGATGTTACAAGTTTCGTACCGACTACTTAGGGTATCAGTTCTGGAGTGATATTTACGATGTGCCAAACACCCTTTCTGATGTCTTTACGATCCCGCACCAGGAGGTGACAGTCACCGTGGCGGGTATTTATGGAACCTCAGAACCAATCGAAGGCGTGAAGGTCTACCTGTTTACCCCGTCCGGCTCATACCTGGGGCAATACCAGTTAACTAATGTCTACGGACAGGTGATTCTCTCCCTGCCGAATCAGCCTTACAAGGTTCGCGTCGATTACTTGGGCCAGCAGTTCTGGTCAGACGATTTCCAGTACCAGGATGCGACTGTCTCCATTAACGAGGGACTGACCGATATACATGTGCACCGTTCCGGTGTGGATGTGGCAGGGGCGAGGGTCTATCTTTTTAGCGAAGCTGGATCTTATCTGGGTTGGTACGAGACCACGGACGCATCGGGCAAGGCCGGGTTTCAGCTTCCGAACCGTTCTTACAAGTTTCGCGTGGACGAGGGCGGTAGCCAGTACTGGAGCCAGGTGATTGAGATCACGGCCGGTATTGTCAACAGCATAGAGATCGATCTTTCACCCACAACGATTTTCATTGGTGCAGATCCGGAGACGATTTTTCCTGGTGGCACTGTAACTCTCACCTGGAATTCAACCAATGCCTATGCGTGTGAAATCGAGCCAGGCATTGGCAGTGTTGAGCTCAATGGATCAATTGAAGTGTCGCCTGCCGAAACTACCGAATATACCATCACAGCGGCGGGTCCCGGCGGGATTGTGACGGACATGGCGCAGGTGACGGTAACGGCCGAGATCATTGTCCCGGATAATGTGGATTTCGGATTCGAGTTTGACGAACAGGAAGGCGGCGGAGGCCTGGTGGGTGAAACGGTGCGTCTCTTAAACGGAAACATGGTGGAGGTTCGATCAGATCTGAGTTTCCCTTCACCCAATCGCTTAGGGCTTGGTTTTGCGGCAACTTATAACAATAAATCCACAGAAACAGGTATATTGGGCTTTGGATGGACCCATACTTATTCGGTTACCCTTGACCCTTATTATGAAATAAGTGGGGTAAGCTACCTAAAGGTAGTGTGTCCATCGGGCCGGGCTCATTATTTTCAGGATGAGACCACAGGGCATTACAAGGGCGCTTTTCATGAACGATCCCATGTAAAAGAAGAAGCCGGTGACTATGTGTGGTATCGGTTGAACGGCAGCCGGTACGGATTTTCAACCGAAGGGGCCCTCCTCTGGATAGAAGACGAAAAAGCAAACCGCATCAGTGCCGCTTATGACGCGCAAGATCGTGTGGCAACGGTGTCGGATTTAGCCAGCGGCCGGGTGCTCACA
>JALHUC010000036.1 GCA_022865845.1 bacterium
CATGTGAAGCGATCCCGGTTTACATCAAAGCGATAAGAGCCGTTTCAACGCAGAGGTCGCGAAGGACGCAGAGGAAATCTTCATTTCAGGAAGAAACCACGGTTCCTGTAAAAGTGATAAAGCCGGTCTCTCGCAGGGGCGCAGAGGCCGCAGGGAAATGCATAATACTTTTTAGGTTTAACCGGGATCTGTTTAGATCTTAACTGCGCTCCCTGCGTCTCTAGTGAGTTACGCCTTTGGCGTGACGAACGAGCGCGAGAAAGCTTTTAACTTTGAGATTTGAGGTTCCTGTCCGCCATCTTGTCCATCGTAACTTGAAGAGCGAAGTCGGAAGCTGGCCGATAGGCATCAGCGAAGGAGGAAGCGATCCCGGTTTCTATAAGAGTGATAAAGGCTGTCTCACGCAGAGGCGCAGAGGCCGCAGGGAAATGCATAATACTTTTTAGATTTAACCCTGATCTGATTAGATCTTAACTGCGTTCCCTGCGTCTCCAGCGACTAGAGGGAGCGGGCGAGAGAAAGATTTTTCCGGAATCTGGAATCTAAAATTAAAGTCATGAGATTATTCCTCGCTATCCCATTAGAAAAGCAGATCCTCGACACCCTCGGAGGGGTGGTGGAAAAGCTCCTGTCGTTCCGGGCGCCGGTGCGGTGGGTCCGGCCGGAGGGCATGCATTTAACCTTAAAGTTTCTGGGTGAAACGAACGAGGACAGTGTGGGGCCCCTGGTTGAGGCAATAAAGGGAGTAACCAGCAGCATCCCGCCCTTCCCCATCACAGTCACCGGGGCAGGCGCCTATCCAAGCCTTCGCAGACCTCGAGTCCTGTGGGCGGGTGTGGTGGAAAACTCCGGCACCCTCAAGCGCCTCGTAAAAAATATTGAAGAAGAGGTTGAAAAGCTTGGCTGGGAACGGGAAAGAAGAGCGTTCTCTCCCCACATCACCATCGGCCGGGTCAAGGGCAATATGAACATCGCCCGTCTTACCGCTGCAATAAAAGAGATAAAGGATGCGTACTGGGGCGACCAGGAGGTGGGGGAATTAGTGCTTTACAGCAGTGAACTGAAGCCCGGAGGGGCGGTGTATGAGCGGGTTCATGTTTTCCCGTTGGGAAAACATGAATCTAGTGTCTAGTATCTGGTGTCTAGTGTCTGGAAAAAACTAAACGCCCAAGATGTCATTGCGAGGCCGAAGGCCGTGGCAATCTCGGTTGCAGTGAATCAGCTTTTACCGCTTCTGAGGGAACAGCGTCTTCCCCCCAGATTCCAGCCTTCCTTTGTGTCTTTGCGTCTTTGCGAGAGACAGCTTTTATTGCTTATACAGGGACTGTTCCTAGCCTGGTTTGAAGGTTTCCTTCTACGTTCTACATTCCACATTCTACATTCTACATAACCTGCCGTTTTTCGGCAGGTTATGTAGCAAACCGGTATGGAATTTGCTATTATCCACTGTTACGAGTGCCATCGGACCCGGAGACATCGGAAGGTAGAGTGAAATGACACAAAGAGCGGAAAAAGATAAGGCTATAGAAGCGGCAGTCACCCAGATCGAACGGCAGTTCGGCAAGGGGTCCATCATGCGGCTTGGTTCGGATGAGGCGGTGCCGGGGGTGCCGGTTATCAGCACCGGGGCTATTCCCCTGGATATCGCTCTGGGAGTAGGCGGAATCCCGAGAGGCCGTGTAACGGAGATATACGGGCCCGAGTCCTCCGGAAAGACAACCATGATGCTCCATGTGATAGCGGAGGCCCAGAAAGAGGGTGGAGTAGCTGCCTTCATTGACGCTGAGCACGCTCTGGACATTGGTTACGCCAGGAAGTTGGGAGTGAAGACGGATGATCTCCTGATCTCCCAGCCCGACACTGGGGAACAGGCACTTGAGATCGCCGAGATGCTCCTTCGAAGCGGCGCTCTCGATGTCATCGTCATCGATTCGGTGGCCGCTCTGGTTCCGAGGGCTGAGATCGAGGGGGAGATGGGGGATTCCCACATGGGTCTCCAGGCCCGCTTGATGTCCCAGGCTCTGCGAAAACTTACCGGAGCGATCAGCAAGACAAGAACATCTCTTGTTTTCATCAACCAGATCCGCATGAAGATCGGTGTTATGTTCGGAAACCCGGAAACCACTTCAGGCGGTAACGCCCTGAAGTTCTATGCTTCCGTGCGGCTTGATATCAGGCGTATCGGCAGCCTCAAGGACGGTGAGAGACAGGTGGGCAGCAGGGTGCGTGTCAAGGTTGTAAAGAACAAGCTGGCTCCACCTTTCCGCCAGGCCGAGTTCGACATGATCGATGGAGAGGGCATTTCTCGCGAAGGGGCGCTCATCGATATGGCCCTTGACGCCGGGTTCATTACCAGAAGCGGGGCCTGGTACTCCCATGGGGAGGAGCGCATCGGTCAGGGTCGGGAAAACGCCCGGCAGTTTTTTAAAGAGAACCCCGATATTGCGGCCCGGATCGAGGCTCAGGTTCGAGAGCACTACGGTATCGCCGTTACTGCCGATAACAGTGGGGGTGAGAAAAAATGAGCGAGCAGGAAATACTGGACATCAACGAACTTCTGAAAGCCTCTTCTGCCTACAAGGCTTCCGATCTGCACATCAAGGTTGGTAACCCTCCGGTTCTGCGGGTGGATGGCCGTCTGCATCCCATGCCGGAAAGGAGGAGGGTCACACAGGAAGATGTCATGAAGATCGCGTATTCGGTCATGACTGATGCCCAGAAGGAGAAGTTCAAGCGCAGTAGCGAGATAGATATTGCCTACAGCGTCCCGGGCCTGGGAAGGTTCCGGGTCAACGTTTTCCAGCAGCGCGGTACCATCGGCCTCGTTTTCCGGCTTATCCCTGTCAAGATCATGACCCTTGAGGAGCTGGATCTCCCCCCTGTACTGGGAACTCTGGCGTTAAAGCCTCGAGGTCTGATCCTTGTCACCGGGACAACGGGAAGCGGCAAATCCACTACCCTCGCAGCCATGGTTCACCACATCAACCAGAACAGAACCTCCCATATCCTCACCGTGGAAGACCCCATTGAATACCTTCACCGTGATGTCAAATCCATCGTCAACCAGAGGGAGGTCGGCTCGGATACACTCTCCTTCGGGGCGGCCCTAAAGAGTGCGTTGCGACAGGATCCCGATGTCATAATGGTCGGGGAGATGAGGGACTTCGAAACGGTAGAAACGGCTCTGGTGGCGGCGGAAACCGGACACCTTGTTATGAGTACTGTCCACACCGTGGACGCAACGGAAACGATCAACCGGATCATATCGGTATTTCCGCCCTATCAGCAGAAGCAGATACGTCTGCAGCTGGCTGGGGTTTTACAGGGGATCGTATCTATGAGGCTTGTGCCTGTTTCCCAGGGGAAAGGGCGTGCTCCAGCGGTGGAGGTCCTCATAGCTACCAACAGGGTCAAGGAGTGTATCGTCGACAAGGACAGGACTGCAGAACTTGCCGATGTCATCGCCTCCGGATACACCCAGTACGGGATGCAGTCCTTCGACCAGGCACTGATGATGCTGTTTAAGAAAAAACGCATCACCTATGAGGAGGCCCTCAGGCAGAGTACGCGTCCTGATGACTTCGCTCTGAAGGTGAAGGGGATCGACGGTACCTCGGATTCATGGTCGGAAATGGAAAAAATGCAATCAGGCTCATCCGGAGAGGATGAACCTGCAGCAGGAGCGGAGGATGACAGCAAGGAACTCAAGCTCGACCGTTTCTGATGACCGGGAGCAGCCACAAGTCCGCCAGGCAATGGGCGCTGAGGGCTCTGGGCAGGCGGATGCACACGGTTTATGAGATCAGAGCAGCTTTATCAAAGCGCGATTTTGCAGAGGACGTGGTCGAGAGTGTTGTGGAAGGGCTGGCCAGGCAGGGCTACATCGATGACCTCAACTTTGCGCAGATCTGGGTCGCAAGCCGTTCCGTTAATCAGTTGCATGGTCGCTTGCGCCTGTTGAAAGATCTGAGGCAAAAAGGTATCCCCGATGAGATCATCGAATCGGTTCTCAGAGACTCTTTCCCTGACGAGGATGAAGCAGCTATAGCGATAAAAGCTGCTGAAAAAAAACTGCGGGTCCTGAGATCATCCGGGAGATCGATTAGGGGAGCGGCTGGGAAGACCGCCGGAGTAAAAGGCAGAGAGGCTCTTTATCGTTATCTCAGGTCAAGAGGCTTTACGACCCGGGCTATCAGTCTGGCTATGAACGGTGTTTCGTTCGAGGAGGATTCATCTTGACAGGTGCCGAAATCAGGGAACTATTCCTCGGTTATTTCGAAGAGAAGGGGCATCAACGTGTTAAAAGCTCCTCCCTCCTTCCTCATAACGATCCCACCCTCTTTTTCACCAACGCCGGAATGGTCCAGTTCAAGGAACTGTTCCTGGGCAACGAGACACGGAGTTACTCCCGGGCCG
>JALHUC010000340.1 GCA_022865845.1 bacterium
ATTTACCTGCGCTCGCTCCAGGACAGGAACGAGACCCTTTTCTATGCCCTTCTTATGAGACACCTCAAGGAGATGATCCCCATTGTCTATACACCGACAGTGGGGCTCGCCTGTCAGATGTTCAGCCATATCTTCCGCTTTACGAGGGGCGTATTCCTCTCTCCGGAAAACATCTCCAACATCGATGAGATCTTCCAGTCCCTGCCTTACCGGAACATCGAAATGATCGTTGCCACCGACTCCGAGGGGATTCTGGGGCTCGGGGACCAGGGGGTCGGGGGGATGGGAATACCTGTAGGCAAACTGTCTCTGTACACAGGAGGCGCCGGCATTCATCCTGCCAACTGCCTTCCTGTGACACTGGACGTCGGGACCAACAACGAGGAGCTCCTCAAAGATCCTCTTTATCTCGGAATCAGGAAAAACAGGATCAGGGGGGAGGAGTACCTTTCCTTCATGGACCTGTTCGTCCAGGGGGTGAAGAGGAACTTCCCCGACGCGGTCCTGCAGTGGGAGGATTTTTCCAAACAGAACGCCTTTACTCTTCTCGAAAAATACCGTGATGAACTTCCCTCCTTTAACGACGACATCCAGGGAACCGGGGCAGTGGTCCTGGCTGGGATAATGGGGGCCCTGCGGATAAGCGAATCCAAGATCACTGATCAGATCTTTGCCATACTCGGAGCGGGAGCCGGTGGAATTGGAGTAGCCAGGCAGATCTGCCAGAGCCTTGTTGCCAACGGGCTTACCCTCGAAGATGCGAAACACAGGATCTATGTCCTCGACAGCAGGGGAGTCGTACATGACGGCAGAAGAGAAGTTGATGAATACAAGAAGGGGTTATCCAGGAAATCAGGTTTCTCCCATGGTTGGCCGCTGGCAAACCCCGATCAGGTTTCTCTTCTGGACCTGACGCGAAATGGGGGCGTTACAGTTCTTGTCGGCCTTTCAGGGGTTGGAGGCTCTTTCAGCGAGGATATTGTCAGATCCATGGCAGGAAATACGGAAAGGCCCGTTATTTTCCCCCTGTCAAACCCTACAGATAAAACCGAGGCGGCGCCTGAGAACATCTATCGATGGACCGAAGGGAAAGCTATTGTTGCGACAGGAAGCCCCTTTCCCGATGTGACTGTGGGAGAAAGGACTTACACTGTGGGCCAGGGGAACAACGTGTTCATCTTCCCGGGTGTGGGGCTGGGCACCCTGACGGTTGGTGCAAAGGCCATCACAGATGAAATGATCACCGCAGCGGCAAGAAGGTTGTCGGAGATCCTGCCGCAGGACCATCTCGACATTAACTGTGTTTACCCTCACCCGGCTGAACTGAGGGAGGTGTGCAGGGAGATCGCTGTGGCTGTTGCCGAAACAGCCATAGAGCAGGGTGTTGCCAGAAAGCCGGTGGACCCGGCTCTCCTTAAGGAGCATGTCCGGTCCAGGATGTGGGTTCCTGAATATGCCAGGTATACTATGGGTAAAGAAACCACCTGACACGGAGAAATAGGGAGCGAATTAGAGGGGGCGAGAGGGAGAGTGGGGGAGCGGGAGTAATAACGGTGATCAGTAAACGGTAATCGGCCATCTGTGTGATTCGAATAAGAGGCTGAGCGACTTGGCGAAAGAGCAAGACATAAAATCAGGTACGCGGTTCATATAAAGACGATGATTTGAAACGCTAAGTACGTCCTTCGGCGTGTTTCACTTGCTCAGGACAAGCATCCGGGACGCTGAAAAAGGCTTAAATCTGGGGAAACAACGGTTTCTATAAACGAGGCTAAAGCTTTAACGCAGAGTTTCGCAGGGCGGCCATTAGGAGGCCGCACCGCAGGGTTACGCAGGGTAAAACCTGAAGTTTGGGTAGAAGCCAAGGTTACAATAATAGAGATGTTTCTTACCGCATAAAGCTGCGGAGGAAGACTGAACTTGGGGATACTATTGAGACCTGAGATTGAACCCCGTGTTACCGCGTCCCCACGTACAACTTTTCTCCAGGCTCCTGGGTACTGGCTCCTGCACTTGCGCCCTCCGCACTGCTTTTCCTTTGGGCTTTGGACTTTGGGCTTTGGACTTTGGGCTTTGGACTGCTTTCACCCTTGACCCCGTGTGCCTAAAATTATATTCATTTGGGCTGAGAGAGGCCTTGCTGAGGCTGTTTTCAACACCCCTGTTCGACTAAATAACACCATCGAGGAAGGACAAAATGAGAAAATTCTTTCTGGCACAAAGCGGTGTCATCCTTATCCTGGTCTACATCCAGATGTACGTGCAGGAAGGCACCTACCAGGTGGCATTTCAGACCCTGGGAAGTTTTATCGTCCTGTTGTCGCTGACCTTTGCTTTTTCAGTGGCTGTCACCGGTATCCGCAAATTGATCAACCGCAATGTCAACTTTCCTGACGGGGTCATTAAACTGTCCATTTACATCTTCCCCGTATACTTCGTGGCTCAGTTCGTGGGTTGGTTGTACGAACAGGGGATTATCGGGGGAAGTGGTTGATCCGTGATCCGTGAACCGTGATCCGTTAACCGTAAAGGTAAATTAGTTAGAGAAGGGACTCTATTTTGGGACAATTTCTAAGCTGGGTGGATAGTCTTGATTGGTTCCTCGTCGTTGTCGCCTGCCTGACCCTGGGGCTCGCCCCCTTCACGCCGCCCCACATTGTGGAGAAGCTTCAGATGCTGGCCAAGGGCAAACTCGTCAAGCCCATCGACTGGTTTGATATGTTCTTCCACGGGATCCCGTGGATACTGCTTTTAATAAAAGCAGGGCTGACTATAAAAAAGTGAAACATATTTTCTATAAAG
>JALHUC010000341.1 GCA_022865845.1 bacterium
TCTCTCTGGACGCAATGAGGCAGGAGAATAAGGATCCTTTTCGGCGGTGCCTTGAAGGAGCTTGATCTCACCAGGTCGTTATTGATCTCAATGAAGGACCTTCGAATATCGTCTTTGGGGATACCGAGCAGCTTGCCCACACTCATGATGACGGGCAGAAGGTACCGAACGAGTATGCCCCTGAGCCATTTGGCACCCCAAACTTCTCGCCCCCTGAGGATAATGGCCACCAGAAATAAAATTCCGAGGGTGAATACCACCATGATGAAGCCGAATGCCCAGCCCCAGAAAATAGAAAGGCTTTTACCGAAGTTCTCATATCCACTGGACGGTATGTACCAGAGGATGAAAAGCCCCAGGGCAAAAACGACCTCCAGGCTCAGCAGGAGTCCGATGAAAAGTCTTTTACGGGGTTTAATTTTCATAGGGTCAGAACGCAGAACGCAGAACGCAGGACGCAGAATAAAGGAACTGAATGCACTGCACTTCCTGCATTGGATCTTTAGAGTTTTTCATTTGTGTTACACATATACGCATTCACGCTCCACGCATTTACGAACCCAGAATTTCACCAACTTCGACTTTATATCCGGCGAGAAATTCCGGGATGGACATTTCCCTTTTCCCTTCCGGTTTAACAGCGAGAACATCCAATGTACCACTGCCGCAGGCTACCTGGATACCATCGGTTCCGGTGGCGACGATGGTTCCGGTGGTCGCCTGGTTCAGTACCTCCAGAGCTCGTGCTCTGGTAATAAGCAGTCTGCTGCCGGCCCTGGTAGTATATGTACCCGGCCAGGGCGAGAAACCCCGGATCCTGTTGGCGATCTCCCTTGCTGTGAAAGACCAGTCAATAAGGCCGTCCGCCTTGGTTAGCAGAGGCGCGTAGGTTGCCTGAGAGTTGTCCTGCGGAGCAGGAGGAAGTTCTCCCCTGAAAAGGCGAGGAAGGCCATCACGCAGGAGCTCTGCCCCTATTTGAGCGAGACGAGCCCCCAACTCTCCTGCAGTTTCCTCGGTGCCTATAGCGGTGGTCTTTTGCAGAAGGATGGGGCCTGTGTCCATCCCTTTGTCCATCTGCATCAGGGTCACCCCCGTCTCTTTAAAGCCCCTGGCAATCGCCCATTGAATGGGCCCGGCTCCGCGCAGCTCCGGGAGGATGGAGGCGTGGATGTTGACACACCCCAGTTTGGGTACCGTGAGAATATTGGGGGGAAGTATTTTTCCGTAAGCCACTACCACAGCGATGTCAGGTTTGAGGCTGCGCAGGGTTTCCTCGATCTCTGGAGTCCGGAGAGAGTCCGGAGTCATGGCCTCGATACCGCACTGCTCCACCTCTCTGGATATGGGGGAAGCAGTCAGCTTCCGGCCGCGGCCGCTGGCTTTAGGAGGCTGGGTGACGACCCCGACGATTTGGCCGACGTCTCTTGAAGCGTGGAAGGAGGGGATAGCCAGTTGGGGACTCCCCATAAAAAGGATCCGCATCAGGATATTTGCGCCTTCATTTTTCGTGCAAGGCGGTGGTACA
>JALHUC010000342.1 GCA_022865845.1 bacterium
CAC
Organism: bacterium; assembly: GCA_022865845.1. Classification (GTDB taxonomy): domain Bacteria; phylum BMS3Abin14; class BMS3Abin14; order BMS3Abin14; family BMS3Abin14; genus JALHUC01. The sequence continues at coordinate 4 of JALHUC010000342.1, forward strand.
CCGGCGCCGGAAACAATCCAGCCCCTGATCCTTAAATACACCAGGATCAGGGGCTGTGATCCATCAACCGGAAAATGGGCTTTTAACCGGGCCAGTCAGAGCATTTTGGCCCCGGTGCTTTTAACAGCGAAGAACAATATCAGGGAGCAGCCATAGTTATTTCGGTGGTCATATCCGCAGCCAGTCCGTGCCAACCGGGCACCTCGGCGGTGAACTTGACGAACAGGTTTCTGACACCCATGATAAAACCCGGTCCCTGATCAGGCGGCCCGTCATAGAAAGTCCAGAGACCGTATTTGTCCTGGACCGACCACTGGGGGTACTGCTCCTGGTACCACTGCATGACCTTTTCGGGGCTGTCGCTCGTGGCAAACCGGACTCCCCATTCTAGCTGCCCCGTGCAATAGACCGCACCCGGATAGATCTTAAGCCCCGCCTTTTCGAAGCCTGCCTTGACGTCACCGGGAATATCCCCGCCAAAGGAAGGGGCTGCAGCCACCATTATTCCCAACAGGATCATGAGTACGGTCTTTTTAATCATCACCTCTCCTTTCAAGTTTTCATTCAATTTATCGGGGTCAGGCCTTGTATTGTGATGTGCCTTACTTGGCCAGTCGGAAATGTCACAATACACGGCCTGTCCACAAAGGTTCCTACAATTCAACCTCCGACCCCCAGAAGTTCCCTTTGACCCTACAAAGGGGAGGGGGTGCCCCACGGTTTTCCTGGAGTTAGTCTATGAGGTAGCTGACCTCATTGTAGAGCATATCCCATCGAGTCTGGTTCCAGTAATCGTACTCATCGGAGGTGTTGGCACTGCCGTCGAGGATCACGCGGGTCCCGGACGGTGTTGTGAACTCAACGATGGCTGGATCGTTGGAAAAGATCATGGCCGGGCCCATGGTTGCCAGGATGGTCCAATCCCCGGGACTGTCCGGATCGCCCGCATCAGTGAAATAAACGGTCAGGTCCCCTGTCGAGACACCAGCATTTTCCAGTGGGATAACACCCGAAGTGTTCACACCGTCGAAAATCGAATGGCCGGCACCGGAAAGTGTGGCCTCGATCTCCATGGGAGTACCTGGATCATTATCGTTGTAGGACATTCCGAAGCGGCCTGCGCTGGATAGAGTAGAGCCTAAAGGTTCGCCGGTTTCAGCTGTCCCGCTGCCCAGCATGTTCACCCCCGCGGCATCGGCTGCGTCAAATAATTCCAGAGAGGTGGTTGTGCTCAGGTTATCGCCCAGGAGGATCATCCCGTAATCCCCAACGTTGGCGATGACATCGAGGATCGCCTTTCCCGGGGTGATGTTCTGTTTGGTGATCCCGGGTTGCGTGGAGAGGAAAACATCCACGTATCCTTTGCTTTCGTCCAACCACACGATGTTTCCGCCATCGATCCTGGGCAGGAACTGGAGCCCGGGATCGGCGGACACAGGGAAGGTCGTTGCCGTTGATATGGAATAAGCGTAGATGTCAAAGCCGGTGACAGGTACGCTGCGGTTATCCCTCCACACGATATACTCTCCGTCGGTATCAGGCCCTATCTGGTCTTCCGTTGCCACCAGGGGGATCTCGGTGGCGGTAGATATCTGGTAGGCATAGATGTCAATGCCGCTTGTATCCGAATTTCTGCTGTGCGTCCAGACAATGTAATCTCCCTTGACGATGGGCCATCGCTGATTTCCCGTTGTTACCGCGATAGCGATCTCGTTCCCGGTGGAGAGTTCATAGGCATAAATGTCGAACCCGTTTGCACCCTGATCCCTGGTGTCCGTCCATACAATATAATCCTCATTAATATCAATCTCGTCCCTTTGTGTGGTCACACCGCCGGACACAACTGTGAACTGGGTGGAGGTGGAAGTCGAAAACGCATAGAGGTTCGAACTGCCCTGCCAGATGATGATATTTCCGTTGCACCGGGGACCCAATTGGAACCCTGAGTCTGTGGTGACGGGGAACTCTGTACCCGTAGAGATCTTATAAGCGTAAATATCCCACCCCGTGGTACCTTCATTCCTGTTGTCCTCCCAGACGATGTAGTCCCCGCATACCTGGGGAAAGTACTGCCATCCAGGCGCGGTGGTGACAGGAAATATTGTGTCCGTTGAGATCTGATAGGCGTAGATGTCTTGTTGGGAGACAGCCGAATTCCTGTTATCGCCCCACGCTACATAATCCCCATCGATCACTACACCGTAGGGTATATAGGAATCGTCCGTGATCACGAACTGCTCGGCGGTAGAGACCCGGTATCCATAGATAGCCTGATCCTCATAACCGGGCATGCGGCTGTCCTCCCAGACGACGTAGTCACCGGAAATACGAACGGAGGAGGAATCAGGTCTTCCATCGTAATTATCCACTGTAACGCCTTGGCTTCTCAGAAATACAGCCAGTTCATCACCGCTATGGTCGCCGACCACGGCCACCTTCCCGGCTGAACCTCCACCACCACCACCGCCACAGGAGATCACGGCTGCCATGGCAATGGATGCGACCAGGATACACGAATAAATCAAGACCAGTTTCTTCATTGAATACCTCCTGAAAAAGAAAGCCGCACCATGTGACTTGAAAGAACTTACTTTTGGAATACCTCACCTTTTTAATAAACAATATTACCCCAATTTATATTGATTCTCAAGGAACACGCGGTTCCCTAGGTTCGTCTGGGGTCAGGCCGTGTATTGTAATGTGCCTTACTTGGTTGGTCGGAAATGTCACAATACACGGCCTGTCCCCAAAGGTTCCAATGGGAACGAATTTGGTGACCTTGAAAAACGAGGCAGGATTATCCAGGAGGCGTTCAAACTCTATGCCTACACCCAATCAGAGATAGCTGCATTCCTGGGATTGGACCGTACAACGATCAGTAAAATCGCCACCAAAACCAACTTCAATGATCAGGTACGCTTGCCACGTCGAAACCATTGGGTGAAGACGGGCCATAATTCATCCCCTGACCCCCAGAAGGTCCCGCTGTTTACCGTTATTGCTTTCAAGGATTTACATCAATCAGGGTTTTTCCAACGCCCTCCCTGTTTTCCACCCAGAGGTGGGCCTGGTCAGCCCTTTCCAGAGCGAACCTCTCACCGATAACTGTTTCAACCTTCCCTGTGACAAGCAGGTCAAGAACGGATTTTACGGTGACGGCAACAGTTTCGGGGCGATTTTTCCTGATATGTCCGAAACTGAACCCGACCAGGGTGCGGTTGGAGGGATGCAGTAATTCCGAGGATACGATGCCGTAGCCGCCTGAAGAGATGCCAAAGGTCACGAGACGCCCGAAGGGGGTCAGGCATTTAAGGGATTCGGCCAGAGTTGAACCTCCCGCCGAGTTCAGGATGACGTCCACCCCCCGGCCGTCGGTGATCTCATTGACACGGGAGGCGATCTCTTCCTGGGTCCGGTCCAGTGCGACGTCAGCTCCCAGCCCCTTGACCAACCGGGCACGGGCCGCATTTCCTACTACGCCAATGACGATAGCTGCTCCCAACACCCTGGCCATCTGGATAGCATATGTTCCCACACCGCCTGCAGCGCCGTATACAAGAACACTTTCGCCGGTTCTCAGACGGCCAGCTTCCGTGAGGATCTTGTAGGCGGTGCAGCCGGCGACTGGAAAACCGGCAGCGGTCGAATCGTCCAGCTCATCGGGTATGGGAAAGGTGAGGACCTTCCTGGCTACGGCAATTTCACAGTAACTTCCGGCGTGGGGAAAGGCGATGACCCTGTTGCCGGTTTTAAGCCCGTGGACACCGGAACCTTTCTTGATAACTGATCCCACCAGGTCAAGACCCGGTACGAAAGGAGGTACCATCGGGGAATGAAATCCCCCCTTCCGCGCAAGGATGTCAGCGAAGTTGACGCTGGTGGCATGAACCCGTATGAGGACTTCATCAGGTCCGGGCTGAGGATCTGCCAGGGTGATGTACTTGAGAACCTCAGCTCCTCCGTAACTCGCCGCGACGACAGCTTTCATTGTCTGCTCCTATTCCTATTCCATTTCCTACCCTGACCCTGGTGGTGGAAAGTTGGGAAGGACGACCCCACAGTTTGTCCCCTTAAAAGTATCTGCCTTCACCGAAGGCAGGGATAATGAAGTCCTCGGGGGTGAAAGGGGTCAGGTGGTGAATTGTGGTATATCCAACTTTTTTAGTCAGGCACGCCACAATTCACGGCCTGTCCCCATTGGTTCCCAGAGTCCGGTTGTCCTCGACGGACAGCCAGGTGCTATAATTCCTTGATTATGAATATGCTCTTCCTTGTTCGGATCGTCCATTCCGCCTTTGCTGTTCTCTTCATGGTGTGTCTGGGGATCGTATATTTTTTCGGTATTACCGGGAAGCCGAGCCCGTTGATTCTGCCTGCTGTAGCCCTGCTGATCCTGGAGGGCTTCCTACTATGGCTGAATAAGGGCCTTTGTCCTCTTGAGCCCCTTCACAGGAGGCTTGGAGATGACAAGGGTTTTTTCGGGCTCTTCCTGCCCCCCGCCTGGCTGCCGTACGTGATCCCTTTCTTCGTCGTCCTGACATGTATCGGCTTTCTTCTGCTGCCGAGGACGCATTTGTTATGAACGACTAGAATCCGGTGTTAAGGCACAGTTAAATATTGCTGTCATTTTCAATTATGGCACAGGTGACGGTGGTCATGTAGTTAAAGGCTGAGCCGTTGGTTCGTTAGTGCGAAGTCACGCCAAAGGCGTGATTATAAGGCAAGATGCGACCCCAAGGTTTCCTCAGGCATGGTATGTCCTGATCAAGAGTGGGAAGTAATC
>JALHUC010000343.1 GCA_022865845.1 bacterium
CCGGCGAAAACGATGAGGGACATGAGAACGGTTGGAAACAACCCCATCCCCGCCTGGCGAGCCAGGATGGCATAGGCTGCTCCCATGGGGATATAGCCGATGACGATGGGGACGGCATCGGCAAGGGCGCGGCGGATCATGGTTTGTCGTGTCGAAGATAATCTCAAATCGCAGATCTCATATCTCAAAATGCTTTGAGTGCACTTGTGCACCCGTGCACCAATATACTTGACCGTTTGTTTCCCTCAGCACCTCTGCGGTAAATTTGCTCTTGGCACTTATACACGAATTATGCCTAATCGCACCACGCACTCAGCACCTCGTACTGGCTCTTCTCCTGGGTACTGGGTACTGGGTACTGGGTACTTCTAGGTCACAAAGGTCAGAAACATGCCCACTGCAAGCGGTATCGTCAGGTTATCGTCGAAAGGTCTGGGCAGTGCTTCCGCCAGGGTCCCGATGAGAGCAGCTGAAAAAAGGACGATCCAGCCAAATCCGAACACCTCCGGCCAGACACGTGCCAGTATGGCATAACCTATAAAACTTGCCGACAGACAGGCGAGGCTCCCCTCAAGGGTTTTCCCTTTAAAAGAGATCCTGCCTACCGATTTTCCCACTATGAGCCCGGCCCGATCACCGAAGATAAGGGGGACCAGGGCAGCCAGGGCAACCGCCGGATGAAAAAAGAGAAACGAGAGAAACACCCCGCCTGTGAATGCCGGTGCCCCGGTAAGGCCCTTCTCCTCATTGGGACGCATGAACGGTCCGATCAGGGTCTTCGCCAAGGCGTTCACCCGGGGGACAAGCAGACGAAGCCCCTCCGATACGAGGGCCGCGGCAAATATCGCACCAAGCAGTAACTTGTTCACGGGAGGGTGAATGAAAAATCCGATCCAGGCCAGGAACAAACCGCCCAGGATGTGAAAGAATGTTCTGGGGATCTCGGAACGGATATCAGCGAACGCCATGTCAGGTTGCCAGTTGCTTTTCGTAGATCCTGTATGTTTTGTAGTGCTCGGCGGAAAAAGCCCGGGTGGCACCGTCGATCATCGGCTGGTTGTCCTCAAGGATCCAGGAGAGCTCACCATACCTGTAGTTCATGTCTATCCCGCCCTGCCACGTCATGGCGAACAGGAGAGACTCGATACCCCGCTTGCGGAACTTCTCTCTCACCCCGATTGTCAGGCAGCGTCCACTCCTGATCCTCTTCCCGGCGCGAAGTGCCTTCATGGTCCTGAAGGGGTTTAAGATCGTGCCGTTAAGGATCTTCAGGACGTTGTTGTAATCCGGAAGTCCCATGACAAAACCGGCCGGTTCATCGTCGACAAAAGCCAGATTGACCAGGCTGGGGATCACCAGGGGCTTTAATTTTTGTGCCATGTGGTTGATCTCCGCATCCGTCATGGGGATAAAACCCCAGTTCTTCTCCCACGCTTCGTTGTAAACCTGTCTGACAACCTCGAGTTCAGCGTCGAACCGACTCTTATCCAAAGGCCTGACCACAAGGCCCGGCTCTCTTGCCTTGACCTTTTGAACGATCCTCACGAGACGGTTCGGCAGTTCCCGGCCCACGTGGTACCAGTAGGCATAAAGATCCTTGGCTTTTCCATAACCCGCGCGTTCGAGAAGCTCCCTGTAGTAAGGTGGGTTGTAGGTCATCATGACAAAAGGAGGTGAAAGGAAGTTTTCAACCAGCAGCCCGCACTCCTCATTTGTGCTGGGGTTGACCGGACCCAGAACCATGTCCATACCCTTCTCCCGAATCCATTTCTCCCCCTCCGAGAACAGGGCATCTGCCGTTTTCTGATCGTCAACCGACTCGAAAAAACCGAAGAACCCGGTCTTCTGCGAGTGAAAGTCATTGTGCCTGTGGTTAATGATTGCGGCAATGCGGCCGACAGGCACACCATCTTCGATGGCCAGGAACAGTTTGCGTTCAGCGTGACCATAGAATGGGTGCTTGAGGGACAGGAGCTCACGAACATCACTTTTGAGCGGAGGCACCCAGTAAGGGTCGTCCCGGTAGATGGACCAGGGAAAGTTGATGAACTGCTTAAGCTCGCGCCCTGAATCGACGGGGATGACTTGGAAAGTCATGACGCGATCCCAGATTCCGGATTCCAGATTCCAAACAGCAAATTCAAAAAGTGGAACCAGATCATATTAGCCATGGCTTCCTTTGTCTGGAATTTGGAATATGGAATTTGGAATTAGGATTGATTAGCTAATCAATCCTAACTGTTTCCCAACCTTGACAAACGCTTCAAGCACTCTGTCCAGGTGCTCATCAGTGTGCGTGGCCATGTAGCTTGTCCGCATCAAGGCTCTGCCTGGCGGAGTGGCGGGGTTCACCACCGGATTAGCGAAAACACCCTCCTCTTGCAGCATGAGCGCCATCTTGAAGGCCAGCATGTCCTCCTTTACGACCACGGGAATGATTGGGGAAGCCGCGTCACCGATGTCAAATCCGTAGGATTTAAAACCCTCCATCATCTTGTTGGTGTTGTACCAGAGTCTCTCTCGCCGTTCGGGCTCCTGGTCTATGATATCCAGGGCTGTGCTCACGGCAGCTACAAGTGCCGGCGCCAGGCTGGCCGAGAATATCATGGACCTGCTGACATGTTTTAAATACTTGATGATATCCGCAGAGGCCACCACAAACCCCCCAATGGTGCCAAGGGACTTGCTGTAGGTTCCCATGATGATATCCACATCGTCCTCTACCCCGAAATGTTCCGCCGTACCGCGCCCTGTTTCGCCGAGTACTCCCACACCGTGGGCATCGTCCACCATGATCCCGAAATCGTGTTTCCGACGCAGGGCTATGATCTCATCAACGGGGCTGATATCACCCTCCATGGAAAAAACACCGTCCACTACGATCATCTTGTTTTTGTCCCTCGTCCCCTCCAGAACCCTGTCCAGGTCTTCCATATCGTTGTGGTTGAACTTCTTAACCTCCCCGTTGCTCAGCCTCAAGCCGTCCACAATAGAAGCGTGATTGAGCCGGTCGCTTATTGCAACATCTCCCCGACCAACTACTGCAGACAATACCCCGAGGTTCGTCTGATAGCCGGTGGCGTAAACCAGGGCGCCTTCTTTTCTGAAGAACCGGGCCAGCTTTTCCTCCAGCTTGACGTGGATGTCCAGAGTACCGTTGAGGAAGCGGGAACCGGCGCACCCGGTACCATATTTCCTGATGGCCTCGATAGCCGCTTCCTTGACCCTGGGGTGGGAAGTAAGTCCGAGGTAGTTATTGGATCCGACCATGATCACTTCCCGGCCGCCCATCATGACCACCGGGTCCTGCTGGGACTCGATCATCCTGAAGTAGGGGTACACCCCGGCTTCAATGACCTTATCCGCATCCCTGTAGTTAGTGCACTTGTCGAAGATTCCCAATTCGTTCCCCTTCCTTTATTTCATCCTGGCAGAAACATCCGTCGAGTCTTTTTAGGAGTCCATCATATAATAGGGTCACAACCACCCCTGCTCTCTATACCACTTTGCTGTACCATAAAGACCATCTGCAAAGTCCACATCGGCCTCAAAAACGATCTCTCTTTGAGCCTTTTCCCAGGCGCAGACCAACCATGTGGCCGTAAGTTCATTGACCTTGTCCCGGTTGAAGACCGGCATGTTTCCTGTAATTCGCCCCCATGTTTCCGACATCGTCGCGGCTGCTTTAAGCATCGGCACTGGTACCCTGAGAGTCCTCACCTTGCGTCCAAATGCATGGCCGAAAAGTTGAGGAAAGTCGCGTGCATTCACCGGCGTAGGGTGGGTCAGGAAATAGGTTTCCCCTGCCCGCCCCTTTTCCGCCGCACTAATAACCCCTCTGACCAGATCCTCCACATGGATGACGCTGATCCTGGACTCAGGGTTAAACACCGGAAAGATCCCCATCGATGCCAACTTAAACAGAGGGAACATCTCCCGATTCCGTGGTCCATAAACTGCGGGAGGTCGAACCACAACCAGGGGCAAGGGACCCAATTCCGAAAGGATCCGCTCACCCTCCAGCTTGCTCCGCCCGTAATCTGTGACCGGATGAGGAACACGGTTCTCAGTCACCACTTCATCAAAACGTCCTGGCCCAATAGCCGCGAGGCTGGACATATAGATAAAAACTTCCGGCGGATGGGGAGCCGACAGAGAAGCTGCCGCAACCGATCTGCATCCTTCTGCGTTTATCTTTCGATAGGTTTCTCTGGACCCGGCCGCCGTCACGCCTGCAAGGTGAAAAACCGCATCTGTACCTGACGCGGCCTCCCGGATAAGCGAATGGGAGCTGAGGTCGCCTTCGATGACGTTGACGGACTGCCCCTGAAGCCACTTGAGTCTGGAACGATCCCTTACCAGACACCGTACCTCGCAGCCCCTCTGAAGAAGGTGACCTACCAGGTGGCTCCCGATGAAACCCGTCCCCCCAGTGACAAAGCAAGTGCGGATTTCCCGGGAAGGCATACAAAAATTTAACACATGGGGGAAGATATGGTCAATGAGAGGATCGGTGATCGGTGATCGGTGATCAGTGATCGGTGATCGGTGATCGGTGATCGGTGAAAGCGTTAAACCTAGGTTAGGTTTGTCAAGTACGGTGGGACAAACAATTTGGGAGGTTTTGAGGTCTGCTGTTACTGATCACAGATTACTGATTACCGATTACGGTTTTTCCCTGATTACGGATTACTGATTACCGAATACCGGCATTACACTTGACAGCACCGTTCCAAGGTGTTAAATCATGAGCTGATAATGATTCTCATTTGCAGGAGGTATGTGATAACACACCGCAACAGGCTTACAGAGCACCTCAACAAAAAGGGACTCAAGATGACTCCCCAGAGAGGAGTTATCCTGGACCGGTTTTTGGACGTGGAGGGTCACCTTTCGGCAGAGGAGCTATACCATCTTGTCAGACAATCGGACCCAGCCATCGGCCAGGCCACCGTCTACAGGACCGTCAAGCTTCTGGCTGAGGCTGGTATTGCTAAAACAGTGGATTTCGGCGACGGCGTGGCAAGATACGAACCCAGGTTCGGAACATCTCATCATGACCACCTTGTGTGCAAAAAGTGTCGACGCCAGGTGGAGTTCGTGGATCCTGAGATCGAGGGGCTCCAGGAAAAACAGGCCAGGATCCACGGTTTCAACCTGATCTCACACCGAATGGTTCTTTTCGGGATCTGCCCTGACTGCAGCTAGCAGCCAAGAACCTTTTTTTTGCTTTAAGGTTGATAACGATTATCACTTTCATTTAACCAAATTATGGAGACAATCATGAAAAAGACATTAACACTTTCAGTAATTTTCCTGCTGATGCTGGCCGCGGCGCTGCCTGGTCACCTTTTGGCCGAGGAACTCGTCATTTACTCTGCCCGGAACGAGCACCTCATCGAACCTCTGTTCGAAAAATACGAAAAGGAAACAGGTGTATCCATACAATTTAGAACAGATAATGCCGGGGCTCTCATCCAGAGGCTGATAGCTGAGGGCGGAAGATCTCGCGCCGACATTCTTATCACAGTCGACGCCGGCAACCTCTGGTACGCCGCGCAACAGGGCCTTTTTTATCCGGTCGCATCCCAGGTCCTGGAAGCGAACATCCCCTCCCACCTGAGGGACCCGGGAAACCGCTGGTTCGGGCTATCAGTGAGGGCCAGAACCATCGTTTACAGTACCGAAAGGGTCGACCCCGGGAACCTGTCCACATACCAGGCTCTGGGTGATCCCCAATGGAAAGACCGCCTCGTCTTGAGGACATCCAAGAAAGTTTACAACCAGTCTCTCGTCGCAATGCTCATATCGGAGCGAGGGGTGAAAGAATCCGAAAAGATCGTTCGATCCTGGGTGGACAACCTTTCGTCAGCCCCTTATTCCAGCGACACGAAGGTTATGGAGGCCATCCTGGCCCGGAAGGGTGATGTGGGTATCGTCAACACATATTATTACGGAAGACTTCTCCGGGACAAACCGGACCTGCCTCTGGCCCTCTACTGGCCTGATCAGAGTGGAGCCGGCGTGCACATCAACGTTTCGGGAGCCGGCGTGCTCTCCACCTCCAGCCATAAACTCAGGGCGGTTCACTTCCTGGAGTGGCTTTCGTCTCCCGAAGCCCAGAAGGTCTTCGCCGAGGCCAACATGGAGTACCCGGCCACCCCCGGCATCGATACACACCCCATAGTCAACTCCTGGGGGACGTTCCGGGCCAGCACGATGAATCTCGCCCAGGCAGGTGAACTTCAGACCGAAGCGATCAAGCTCATGGACCGGGCTGATTACAGATAGATATCATGAAATTCCCCGGAAGAATCAGGCTGCCCGATGGCTGGACGGCATCGGCCATTGCGGCCGCCGCCCTGGTTGTCGTTCCCATCGCTGCCATTTTATTCCAGGCCCTCAAACCTTCCGGGGAAATAATGGGGCACCTGGCCTCCACCATGTTGCCGCGCCTTGTGCTCAACACGGTGATCCTGACCGGGGGGGTCGCCATTTTGACATCCCTGATAGGTGTGAGCCTTGCCTGGCTCACCGCTGTCTGTGAATTCCCGGGACGCCGAGCGCTCTCGTGGCTGCTCCTTCTGCCCATGGCGGTGCCGGCCTATGTCATGGCTTTTACTTTTCTGGGGCTTATGGATTTTTCGGGACCTGTGTATCGGATACTGACCGACGCAGGTCTGCCCGCCCCTTCCGACCCAAGATCAGTATGGGGTGTGATCCTCGTCATGTCCCTTTGCCTTTACCCCTACGTTTATCTTCTGTCACGGAGCGCCTTCCTGTCCATGGGTATCCGTAGCATGGAGGCAGCCCGCTCTCTCGGAGCCAGCCCGTTAAGTGCCTTTTTCAGGGTTGCCCTCCCCATGGCCAGGCCGTGGATCGCAGGGGGTGTCATGCTGGTGATCATGGAGGTTCTGGCCGACTTTGGAGCAGTCTCCATTTTCAATTACGACACATTTACGACGGCCATTTACAAGGCATGGTTCGGTTTCTTTTCCCTGTCGGCTGCCGCAAAGCTCTCGGGGATCCTGGTTGTCTTGGCGCTGTCAGTCCTTCTTGCCGAACAGAAAATGCGGTCTGAAATGCGCTTTACCTCCATGGGCAAGGAACAGAGCGACTCAGACAGGTTCGTCCTCACAGGTACCTGGAAATTCGCCGCCCTTTTTTACACCGGTGCCGTTTTAGCGGTGGCGTTCATTATCCCGGTGGGGCAACTGGTGATGTGGTGCGTATCATCCTTCGCCCAGGAGTTTGATAAGGGGTACTGGTCCGACCTGGGACACACCGTGCTGCTAGGCGCCCTGGCTGCAGGGCTGGTGTGCACCGCAGCCCTGGTCCTTTCCTACACTGCCCGACTCCACCCCAGGAGCATGGTCCGACATCTGGTGCAAACATCAACCCTGGGTTACGCACTACCGGGCACGGTCCTCGCCGTAGGGATAGTAATACCCTCCGCCGGGATCGACAACCTGTTGGCCTCTATTACCGGTTTCCTGGGGATACCAATGCCGCCAGCGATCCAGGGCACGGTCCCTGTTATGCTGGCCGCATACATGGTGCGTTTCATGGCAGTGGGGTTCAACCCGGTGGACAGCGCCATGCACCGGGTGACTAAGAATATCGATGAGACAGCACGCACCCTTGGAGCCCGGGGAATCGGGCTCCTGAGACGAGTCTACGTACCTATATTAAGGGGGGGAATTCTGACGGCCGGCGTTCTTGTTTTTGTGGATGTCATGAAGGAGATGCCCATTACCCTCATGACCCGACCCTTCGGGATAGACACACTGGCCGTCAAGATATTTGAACTGACCTCTGAGGGGGAGTGGCACAGGGCAGCACTTCCCGCAGTAACCCTCGTCCTCGCCGGTCTGATACCGGTGGCCCTGCTCACCAGACTTTCCGAGATGACCCCCAGGAGGAGAAAAACTGATGGATAACGTTCTTAATATTCAGAACCTGGAAGTAGCCTACAACAACGGTCCTGTTGTCGAGGATCTTTCCATGACCCTTCCCAGAGGGAGCATTGGCTGCCTCCTGGGTCCCAGCGGCTGCGGCAAGACCACCGTTTTGAGAACTATCGCCGGTTTCGAGAAGGCCCGAAGGGGGCAAATCTCGCTGCATGGTCAGAATGTGGACAGTAACGGAACTTTTGTCCCCCCGGAGAAGAGAAGGACGGGGATGGTCTTTCAGGATTATGCCCTCTTTCCTCACCTCACCGTTGGGAGAAACGTCGCTTTCGGCCTGCATGAACTCCCCGCCAGGGTCATCAGGGAACAGGTCCGGGACCTTCTGGAAAAGGTTGGGCTGGGAGACCTTGAGGACTCCTATCCACACGAACTGTCCGGGGGCCAGCAGCAGAGAGTAGCCCTTGCCAGGGCACTTGCCCCACAGCCCGAGATCCTGCTTCTGGACGAGCCTTTCTCCAACCTGGATGTCACCTTACGAGAGTCCCTCGTACACGAGGTCCGTAACATTATCAAAAGCACAGGAGCAACTGCCCTCCTGGTGACCCATAACCAGAGTGAAGCCTTCGCCATGGCTGACGAAATCGGCGTCATGTCCTCAGGAAAGCTCTTGCAATGGGGCACGGCCCAGGACCTTTACCACCGGCCGGCTTGCAGGAAGGTTGCCGAGTTCATCGGAAAAGGGACCTTCCTGAACTGCGAGGTCACAGGTGAGGGTGAGGTTCGAACAGCCCTGGGTGTGATAAAAGGATCACCTGTCCACCATCGGAATATCGGTGACCGAGGCATGGTTCTCATCCGTCCTGAGGACATTGTCCATGACGACCATAGCCTTTTTAAAACAGCCATCACCGACAGGATCTATCGAGGGCCCAATATCCTTTACACTCTGACCCTGGATAGCGGAGAAAAGGTCCTGTCCCTGGTACCGAGCCATCACGACCACCCTGAGGGTACTGGACTCGGCATCAGGGTAGAGTTGGAAGAGTTGGTGGTGTTTAATGATCGGTGATCGGTGATCGGTGATCGGTGATCGGTGAAA
>JALHUC010000344.1 GCA_022865845.1 bacterium
GATAACTGAAAGAGGAATCGGTAACGGGATATCACTTATCATTTTCGCCGGTATCGTTGCCAGGATGCCGCAGGCCACCTGGCAGACCTTCACCCTTCTTAGAACTGGTGAAATATCTGCATTCCTGATGCTTTTCGTTCTTGTGCTTATGGTGGCGGCTGTGGCTTTTATCATCTTCATGGAGCGCGGTCAGCGAAAGATTCCCGTTCAGTACGCAAAGCGGGTCGTGGGCAGAAAAATGTACGGCGGCCAGAGCACCCACCTGCCGCTGAAAGTCAACACTGCTGGCGTGATCCCGCCCATCTTCGCCTCCTCGATCCTGATGTTTCCGGCGACCATAGCAGGGTTCATCAAGAACCCCTTCATGGAGGCGATTGCAAACACCTTCGCCCCAGGGCGGCCGCTTTACACCGTAATTTATGTCGGGCTTATTGTCTTTTTCTGTTATTTCTACACGGCGATTCAGTTCAACCCCGTCGATGTGGCAGACAACCTGAAGAAATATGGGGGTTATATCCCAGGTATACGCCCTGGCAGGAAGACCTCGGAGTTCATTGATCGGGTTCTATCACGGATAACCTTCGCCGGGGCGCTCTACCTGTCGGCCGTCTGTGTATTGCCCGAGATCCTCTATAGAATCTTCAATGTACCGTTTTATTTCGGTGGTACGGGGCTCCTTATCGTCATCGGTGTGGCCTTGGATACCGTTACCCAGATAGAGACTCACCTGGTGACCAGACACTACGAAGGTTTTATGAAGAAGGGCAGAATCAAGGGGAGACGATGATGGATTTTATTCTGCTGGGTCCTCCTGGGGCCGGTAAAGGAACCCAGGCCAAGTTGATGGTGGACAAATGGAATATTCCTCAGATCTCTACAGGGGACATTCTTCGCGCAGCTGTCCGCGAGGGCACGACCCTGGGTGTTGAGGCCAAGGGTTTCATGGATCGAGGAGCACTGGTTCCCGATAGAGTCGTCATCGGTATCATCGCCGAGAGGCTCACGGAAGAGGACGCAGTCAACGGTTTTATTCTTGACGGTTTTCCGAGAACCATCCCACAGGCAGAAGCGCTTCAACAGATCCTTGATGGCCTTAATAGAGCTATTGACCATGTTATCAGCATTGAGGTTGAAGACGAGGAACTGGTGACTCGCCTTACTGGGCGCAGGATGTGCAAGGAATGCGGTGAAAGCTTTCATGTTGTTTTCAACCCCTCTTCCAGTGAGGGCACCTGTGACCGCTGCAGCGGTGAGCTGTACCAGCGGGATGATGACAAGGAAGAGACCATACGGCAGCGCCTGGCCGTTTACAGTGAGCAGACTCAGCCTCTTATCGCCCATTATGAAGAACAGGGAAGGCTGAGGCGCATACCGGGGACAGGCAGTATTGAGAATATTTTTTCCCGGGTTCTCGAGGCTGCCGGGAACTGAACCTCCTGCTGGAGGTTGGTGCCGGTAACCAGAAGCGTTAGCGTATATGATTCACCGGAAATCAGCTGCTGAAATAGCCATCATGCAGGAAGGTGGCCGAGTTGTAGCAAAGGTCCTTCAGAGAATGAAGGAGGTGGTGAGGCCCGGTATTACCACCATGGAGATTGCGGAAGAAGCAGACCATATGGCACGAATCCTGGATGTTGTGCCGGCTTTCAAGGGCTACAACGGGTATCCAGCTGTTATCTGCGTGTCAGTGAATGAGGAAGTAGTTCACGGCATCCCTTCCAGGAGCAGAGTCCTCAGGGATGGAGATATCGTTGGACTGGATTTTGGAGCCCTTCACAACGGCTTTTATGCTGACGCAGCTGTCACTCTTTCGGTTGGGGAAACGCTTCCCGAGACCCTTCGACTCCTGGATGTAACCCGGGATGCTCTTTACATAGGAATCGAAGCCGCTATTGAGGGCAACCGTATAGGAGATATCTCCCACGCCGTCCAGAGCCACGTGGAGAAAAACGGGATGTCTGTGGTCAAAGTTTTCGTCGGTCACGGAATAGGAAGGAACCTGCACGAGGAACCACAGGTGCCCAACTATGGTGATTCACAGTGGGGGGTTCGTCTCAAGAAGGGTATGACGCTTGCGATCGAACCAATGGTTAACGCCGGATCGGACGATGTCCGAGTTTTGGATGACGGCTGGACAGCTGTCACCAGCGACGGTAGCCTGTCAGCCCATTTCGAGCACACCATTGCGGTGACAGAAAATGGGCCGAAGATTCTGACCATTGATGAAACGTTTGGGGAGGAGAACAGGAACTGATGGCTAAGGAAGAAGCGATTGAAGTGGAAGGGACGGTAGTCGAGCCTCTGCCTAACGCCATGTTCCGTGTGGAGCTGGAGAACGGGCATCAGGTGCTCGCCCACATCTCTGGGAAAATGCGGATGCATTATATAAGGATTTTGCCTGGGGACAAGGTCACCGTCGAACTGTCTCCTTACGACCTGACCCGGGGCAGAATCACCTATAGGGCAAAGTAGATAATAGGCCCGTAAGAAAGAGGATGTCATGAAAGTTCGACCTTCTGTCAAGAAGATGTGTGACAAATGCAAGATCATCCGGCGCAAACGTGTAGTCCGGGTGCTCTGTGAGAACCCTAAGCATAAGCAGCGTCAGGGCTGATACCAGGAGGTGTTCGCGTGGCTCGTATCGCCGGAGTTGATTTACCCAGGAATAAGAGGATAGAAGTCGCACTGACCTATATTTATGGCATTGGGCAGACTACGGCTACAAAGATCGTGTCTGAAGCTGATGTCAATCCGGATACCAGGGTTGTTGATCTGGACGAAGGTCAGGTTATTCGGCTCAGGGATCTAATCGTTAAGAACCATATGGTGGAAGGAGACCTCCGCAGGGAGATCTCCTTCAACATCAAGAATAAGATGGATCTCGGCAGTTACGAAGGTCTGCGGCACAGACGGGGACTTCCTGTCAGAGGCCAAAGGACCAAAACTAACGCAAGATCCAGGAAGGGACACCGTCCGTCTATCGGCGGCCGGAAGAAGAGATAGCCCAAGCACGGGAGGAATAGATGGCTAAGCCGAAAAAAGGATCAGGCAGGAGGGTTAAGAAGAACGTTCCTGTCGGTGTGGCCCATATACAGGCTACATTCAATAATACGATCATTACAATAACAGATCCCGCTGGAAACACTCTTGCCTGGTGTAGTGCCGGTAGCAAGGGGTTCAAGGGTTCAAGGAAAAGCACCCCATTCGCAGCTCAGTTGGCTGCGGAAGACGTTGCCAAGAAGGCTATGGAAAACGGTGTGAGGAAGGTTGATGTCCTTGTTAAGGGACCTGGCTCCGGCCGGGAAGCGGCTCTGCGATCGCTTCAGGCTTCCGGGTTGGAAGTTACATTAATCAAAGATGTGACCCCCATCCCTCACAATGGATGCCGTCCGCCCAAAAGGCGCCGGGTCTGACATAAGGAGGAGTAAATTGGCGAGGTACCGAGAATCAGTATGTCGGCTCTGCCGAAGGGAAGGCGCCAAGCTTTTCCTGAAGGGTGACCGGTGTTATTCAGATAAGTGCGCTGTTGAGCGCAGGCCCTATCCCCCCGGGCAGCATGGAACCAGGCGGATTAAACATTCCGACTATGGCGTTCAGCTTCGAGAGAAACAGAAGGCCAGAAGGATCTATGGTGTTATGGAGGGACAGTTTCGGAACTACTTTAAAATGGCTGACCGCCAGAAAGGTGTAACAGGTGTGAACCTTATCATCCTTCTGGAGCGGAGACTGGACAACACTGTGTACAGGCTTGGTTTTGCCGGTTCAAGGGCTGATGCGCGCCAGCTTGTACGGCATGGCCACGTTCTGGTCAACGACCGGAAGGTCAATATACCTTCTTTCCTGATGAGGCCCGGCGATCAGATCGAGATCAGCGAAAAAAGCCGAAAATCAGTCAGGGTGCAGGAGTCTATGGTTTCGGCAGAGAGAAAAAGCACCCCCGCATGGCTGGAATTGGAAGCTCCCAAGTTTCGAGGATATTTCAAAAGCTTTCCTATTCGCGAAGAGGTTGCCATGCCGGTCAATGAACAGCTCATAGTTGAGCTCTATTCCAAGTAAGCGGTCCATCAAAAGGGGAAAATGACCATGATGGAAAAGAACTGGAAAAACCTCACACGTCCAAACAAGCTGGAATTTGTTGCCGACAGCAAGACAGACACTTTCGGCCGGTTCATAGCGGAACCGTTTGAGCGAGGTTTTGGTACAACTTTCGGAAACGCTCTTAGAAGAGTGCTGCTTTCCTCTTTACAGGGCGGTGCTGTCACTGCGTTCCGAATCGAGAACGTTTTACACGAATTTTCTACGATCCCGGGTGTTTATGAGGATGTTACTCAGATAGTTCTCAACCTGAAGGAGCTCCGATTCCGTACCCATTCACCTGTTCCCAAAATTATCTCTGTCGACATAGAACGCGAAGGAGCAATCACTGGAGCAGATATTATTACCGACCAGGATGTGGAGATTCTTAACCCCGACCTGACAATAGCGACCCTTGAAAAGGGAGCCCATCTTAAAATGGAGATGGTCGTGACCCTCAACAAAGGCTTCGTGCCGGCCGAACGCAACAAGGATGAAGAACTTTCGGTAGATTACATTGCCGTGGACTCGATTCATTCGCCGATCATTAAGGTCATGTACTGGGTTGAGAACGCCAGGGTCGGCCGGATGACCGACTACGATAAACTAATAATGGAGATCACCACAGACGGCAGCATTCCACCTGAAACCGCTCTTGCCATCTCGGCCAAACTCGTCAAGGAGCATATGAACCTGTTCATTAATTTTGAGGAGGACCATGTCCAGGACGAGCGGGTGGAACAGGAATCGGAGCACGAAAAGAAAAAACTTTTTGAGAAGCTGAACAAACACGTTAACGAGCTGGAATTGTCCGTTCGATCGATCAACTGCCTGCAGAACGCCAACATTGACAGCATTGGTGAGTTGGTACAGAAAACCGAATCAGAAATGTTACGTACTAAAAATTTCGGAAGAAAATCGCTGAACGAACTTAAAGAGATTCTCGAGGAAATGGGGCTCAGTTTTGGCATGGATATTCGCGGCTGGATCCCTTCCGAAGAGGAGCCGGAAGAGGCCCAGGAAACGGTCTAGGTCTATTGACAGGGTCGCAGAAAGTCCAGGCGGGACTTTCTGCTTAACGGAAAGGGAAAAGCGTGGTTTTCCCTTTCCTCACGGATCGATAACGCAGACTTCCGTTTATCGATCCGGGCGCCCCGCGCGGGGCGCGTCGATGAGGTTCTACGGGTCCATCGCCAGTGAAAGGACAGTTAAGCGGGAAAGGCGGGTAAAGAATGCGGCATGGTAAGGCAGGAAAAAAGTTTGGCAGGACACCGTCTCACAGGAAGGCCATGTTTCGGAATATGGTAACTTCCCTTCTCCAGCATGAGCGGATTGTCACCACTGAAGTTAAAGCCAAAGAACTTCGCAGGCAGACGGAGAAGATGTTGACCCTGGGGAAAAGGGGAGATCTTCATGCCCGAAGGCAGGCTGTGGCTTTTATTCGCAGTGATGAAGTGGTTAAAAGAGTATTTTCCGAGTATGCTCAGCGTTACGCCAATCGTGAAGGTGGTTATACGAGGGTGCTGAAACTTGAGCCAAGGGCAGGGGACAACGCTCCAATGGCTTTGATAGAACTCGTGGACAGGCCAATAAAAGAGTCCAAAGAGAAAAGTCCAAAGTCCAAAGCATCTAAAGAGACCAAGGTTAAAAAAGAGTCAAAAGCCCAAAGCCCAAAGGTCAAAGCAAGTAAAGCCGAGGGAGAAAAGGCCGAAAAGGAAGACGCAAAACCGAAGAAGAAGGCTCCAGCTAAAAAAAGCGCTGAGAAAAAGGCTGATAAGGCTGAACCGAAAAAGAAAGCAGCTGTCAAGATAAAGGCAGATAAAGAGGACTAGGATCTCTTTTTCTGGTCTGATAAAAGTTTAAAAGGCAAGGACTAGAGTCCTTGCCTTTTTTTTAGACAAGAGTTCCTAGTCAGAATCCAGAATCCACACTCTAGACTCTAGACACCAGACACCAGACGCTGGATAATAATCTTATGGCCTTTCTCGAAATTCGCGATCTTACCTACACCTACCCCAACACCGGTGTCCGAGCTTTGGACGGGCTCAACCTTGACGCTGACCGTGGTGAACTGATCGCGGTAATAGGGCCCAATGCGGCAGGTAAGAGCACTTTCGCTCTACTTTTGAAAGGTTTGATCCAAGCAGACTCCGGAAAGGTCAGGATCAATGGCAAGGAGCAAGTGACCAGTGGAACGAATCCGGGGGTCGGGATCCTGTTTTCCAACCCGGAGAACCAGCTTGTTACATCAATAGTGGAAGAAGATGTGGCGTTTGGTCTTGAAGTTCTTGGGGAACCCTCGGAAGTGATAGCCCAAAAAGTTGGTACAGTTCTGGAAC
>JALHUC010000345.1 GCA_022865845.1 bacterium
ACACTCTCCCCAAGCTGCTCGTGCGTAACGCTCAAAGGTTCACTCACGACAAAGTGGCCCTGCGGGAAAAAGAGTTCGGACTCTGGCAATCGTTTACCTGGCAGGACTATATCGACCACGTTCGCTATTTCTGCCTCGGCCTCGTCAGCCTGGGACTGGAAAAGGGCGACAAGGTCGCCATCGTGGGAGATAACCGGCCGGAATGGGTCTTCGCGGAACTGGCGGCCCAGAGCTGCGGGGCAGTCCCCCTGGGAATCTACCAGGACTCCACCTCCAAAGAGGTGGGTTACATCATTGATCACTCCGACGCGAAGTTTGTAGTGGCGGAAGACCAGGAGCAGGTAGACAAGGTCCTGGAGCTCAAGGAGAGCATCCCCAAGGTCTTGAAAGTCATCTATACAGACCCGAAAGGGATGAGGAACTACGATGATGAGATGCTCCTCGAATTTACCGACGTCGAAGCCATGGGCAGAGACCTGGACAGCCGGCAGCCGGAGCTTTTCAAGGAGCTGGTGGAACGGACTACCGGAGCGGACCTTGCCCTCATCGCCTACACCTCAGGGACAACCGGTTTCCCCAAGGGTTCCATGCTCTCACACAACAACATGCTCCGGATGGCCCACAACTTGATCCAGGTGGACCCGAAGTTCGAGGACGACGAGTTCGTTTCCTTCCTTCCCTTGCCCTGGATCGGTGAACAAATGATGGGTGTGGCTTCGGCCCTCCTCGTTGGCTTCACGGTCAACTTCCCCGAGGAGCCGGAGACCGTAACGGAAAACCGGAGAGAGATCGCGCCCAACGTCATGTTCTCCCCGCCCATGATCTGGGAAAACATGGCAGCCTCTATTCAGGTAAGAGTAATGGACGCCTCCTGGCTCAAGCGCAAGGCCTTCGACACGGCGCTGCCCATCGGCTACCTCATGGCAGACTGCAAATTCGAGAAGCGGGCTCCCTCATTCTGGCTCAAGCTGCAGTACCTGTGGGCCTACATCTTCGTATTCCGTGCCCTGAAGGACCGGCTGGGTTTTACCAACCTGCGGTCTGCCTCCACCGGAGGCGCGGCTTTGGGACCAGATACCTTCCGGTTTTTCCATGGGTTGGGAGTCAACCTCAAGCAGATCTACGGCCAGACGGAGATTTCCGGAATCTCCTGTATCCACTACGACGGGGACATCAATTTCGACTCGGTAGGTAAACCGATCCCGGAAACTCAGATCGTCATCTCCGATGAAGGGGAGATCCTCTCCAAGAGCCCCTGCGTCTTTCTCGGATACTACAAGAACGAAGAGGCCACCGCAGAGACCCTCAAGGACGGGTGGCTGTATTCGGGCGATGCCGGTCACTTTACCGAAGACGGTCACCTGGTAGTCATCGACAGGGTAAAGGACGTCATGAAAATGGCCGACGGCACCATGTTCTCCCCCCAGTTCATCGAGAACAAACTGAAATTTTCCCCTTACATCAAGGAAGCAGTCTGCCTCGGGGACAACCTCCCCTACATTACCGCCATCATCAACATCGACATGGCCATCGTTGGTAAATGGGCCGAAAAGAACCGCATCAACTACACGACCTACACCGATATCTCCGCCAAACAGGAGGTTTACGATTTCATTGAGGCCGAGGTGGTGAAAGTCAACAAGGACCTGATGCGCATCAACGAAGCGGCCATCATCAGGAAGTTTGTCCTTCTATACAAGGAACTGGATGCAGACGACGACGAGTTGACGCGGACCAAGAAGGTCAGGCGGGGCTTCATCAGCGAGAGGTACAAAGAGGTCATTGATGCCATGTACACCGATGCCGATGACATCCCCATCGACACAACCATCAAGTATCAGGACGGGCGTACAGCCCGCATCAAGACAACAGTGATCATTCGTCAGCTGGACAACGGGAAAGGCGACTAAATGCAGGAGATGTGGTTCTTTCTACAACTGCTCATCCAGGGGCTCGCCGTCGGCAGCGTCTACGCCCTGGTGGCCCTGGGTTTTGTTCTCATCTACAAAGCCTCCTCGGTGATCAACTTCGCTCAGGGTGAGCTGCTCATGGTGGGCGCTTACATCTGCCTGGTGCTTCTCACCACCTTCCAGGTGCCGTTCTGGGCCGCCTTCTTCCTCACCATGGCCTTCTCCGTGATATTAGCCCTGGTCATTGAACGCCTGGTGCTCAGACCCATGATCGGAGAACCGGCCATCTCCATCATCATGATCACAATCGGCCTTTCCCTGGTGCTCAAGTCCAGCATCGCGGCGATCTGGGGTACCCAGATCAAGGTGTTTCCCCCTATCTTCCCTGAGGCACCGATCAAGTTGGGCGAGATCGTGGTCTCACAGGTCTATATCTTCACCTTTCTGGCATCCATGGCCTTCCTCATCCTCTTCGCCCTTTTCTTCAAGTACTCCCGCATGGGTATCGCCATGCGGGCCACGGCCAACAGCAACCAGGTGGCTTTGTCCATGGGAATAAGCGTCAAAAAGGTCTTCGCCATCTCCTGGTGCGTGGCCGCAGTGGTCTCGGCTGTGGGGGGCATCCTCATCGGCAACATCAACGGTGTGAACAGCACCCTGGGCAGTGTCGGTCTGAAGGTATTCCCCGCCGTGATCCTGGGAGGACTGGATTCCATCCCGGGTGCGGTGCTCGGAGGACTCATCATCGGCATCCTCGAAAACCTCTCCGGAGGATATCTGGACCATTTCTTCGGTGGGGGCGTCAAGGAAGTTGCCCCCTTCGTAATCCTGGTGGTCATCCTCATGATCAAGCCTTACGGCCTGTTCGGAACCGAAGAGATCGAGAGGGTCTAGGGCATGCAGCCGAGCGGGATATTCCACGAGACCTACAAGGAAGACATGGCCATCTTCCAGACTCCCTTCCTCAAGTTCTGGATGGTAGCGTTCTTTATCTTCCTGGCTGTGTTCCCGTGGATCAACAAGCCCTTTAATATCATACTCAACACCAACACCCTCTACCTGATGAACCTCATCGGGATCTACATTATCGGGGCCCACGGGCTCAACATCCTCACCGGGTTCACCGGGCAGATATCCCTGGGGCACGGCGCTTTCATGGGGGTGGGAGCCTACGCATCAGCAATACTGACCATTAAAGCCGGCATCCCCTTCTGGATCGCCCTGCCCCTGGCCGGTCTGATAACGGCCTTGGTGGGCATGGTGTTCGGCATCCCCTCCCTGAGGCTCAAAGGGTTGTATCTGGCCATCGCCACACTGGCTGCGCAATTCATTATCGGCTATGCCATGAGAAACTGGAGTACCCTGACGGGGGGGAGCACCGGCCTCGTAGTAAGTTCGCCGAATTTTTTCGGTATCGAACTGGACACTGACCGCTCCTACTACTATCTCGTCTACACCCTTGTCATCGCCACGACCCTGTACACCAAGAACTTGACCCGCACTCGTCCAGGGCGCGCTTTCGTGGCCATCCGGGACAGGTATCTCGCCGCCGAGGTCATCGGCGTCAACGTCTGGTTGTACCGGATCCTCTCCTTCGGCATATCCTCGTTTATGGTGGGGATCGCGGGCAGCCTCTGGGCACACTACGTTCTAGTGGTCAACGATGAGGCCTTCGGCATCTGGCTTTCGGTCCAGTACCTGGCCATGATCATCATCGGGGGGATGGGCTCCGTATTGGGAGCCATTTACGGCGCCATTTTCATGACCATGCTGCCGATCCTTCTCCGCATCCCGGAACACGCCCTGACCCAGATCTACCCCGGCGTTTTCATAATATTCCAGAGCCTGACGGAAGGGGTCTTCGGTCTGATCATCATCCTGTTCCTCATCTTCGAACCGGACGGGCTGGCGGCTCGTTGGCACACGATTAAAAACTACTGGAAGCTTTGGCCCTTCTCGTATTAGTATTAGGGTTTACTCCCGGCGCCCTCACCTGGCGGGTGGAAACGGGATGGAAATAACAGACAACAAAAACCAGGGGGGAACGTGAAAGTTCACTTAAGGAGGATAAAATGAGAAGAAGTATTTTTAGATCCAAATGGGTCGTTCTGGCCGCAGTGGCAATGCTGGTTGTCGCCCTGGGCGCGCTGGGATGTTCCAAGAAGGAAGAGGCTCCAAAGGTCTCGGACGAGCCCATCGTCATCGGCGGCATCTTCGACACCACCGGCCCCACGTCCGACGTGGGTCAGGACTACGCTGTGGCCGTCGTGGACGCGGCGGACTACATCAACGCCAACGGCGGCATCAACGGCAGGCCTGTTGAGGTCATCGCCAACGACTACGCCTACAAGCCCGACAAGGCGGTCGAGCT
>JALHUC010000346.1 GCA_022865845.1 bacterium
CCTATATCCCCAAAGCGAATATTCCCGGATGCATCGCACTCCTGGCGCGCCTCCATCAGATCCTGTCCTGCTCCTTCTCCCGCTACGATAACTGCGTGCCCTCTTCTCTCCAACCTATCCTTCAATGCGTCCAGAAAGACCTCGGGGGTGAATCGAACTTCTGGCACCAGGCAGAAGTTTACGTCATTGTTGGCGAGTGTGGCGTATGCCGCAATGAATCCGGAATCACGGCCCATTAGCTTCACCAGGCCAACGCCGTTTCTCGCCCCGATTGCCTCTGTGTGCGCGGAATAGACGGCCGTCCTTGACGCGGAGACTGCCGTCTCGAAGCCAAAGGACTGTTCCACAAAGGAGATGTCATTGTCTATGGTCTTGGGGATACCGACCACCCCTATCTTCAGGTTACGCTGTGCGATCTCCTCGGCGATGGCCTGGGCCCCGCGCAGGGTCCCGTCTCCTCCAATGGTGAACAAAACCCTAACGTTCATTCGCTCAAGCGTATCCACCATCTCTGAAATATCCTGAGGTCCTCGCGACGAACTCAATATGGTCCCCCCTTTCTTGTGGATGTCGCCTACAATATCAGGGTTTAATTCTAAGGGGACGTCACCATGCCTGTAAGTAAGGCCTTCATAGCCGTAACGAAAACCGAAGACTGTTTCAACTCCATAATGATAAAAAAGTCCCAGGACAATAGCCCTTATCACGTCGTTCACCCCGGGACAGAGCCCCCCGCAAGTGACGATGCCGCATTTTAGCTTTGAGGGATCAAAATAGATTTTTTCTCTCGGGCCGGCCATCTCAAAACACGGCAGATCTTCGCCCGCCCCAAAAAACTCCTTAATCTTTCTCAGGTCAGAGTGATAGAGTACATTATCACTATCGCTTACGAATTGAATACCCGTCATAGGTGAAGGGATACGGCACTCTCCCAACCTCGAAATTGTAAGGTCCAGATCATTAACTTCCATTTTGCCTCCAAAAACTTGTTTTATTTAAAATGGTTGTTCAGAGGAAACATCGAGTTCTTATTTCACGATACAAATTGCTCCATTCACTAAAAACGCACCGGCCGGACAAAAGCCTCCTTACCGGCATACTGGGCCGCGCTACCTAAGTCCTCCTCGATGCGCAACAACTGGTTGTACTTCTCGACCCGCTCGCCCCGGGCGGGCGCGCCGGTCTTGAGGTGCCCGGTATCCAGGGCCACGGTCATATCAGCGATAAAGCTATCCACGGTCTCGCCGCTGCGGTGGGACACACAGGCTCCCCATCCCACTCGCTGGCACATCTTTACCGCTTCGATAGTCTCGGTCAGGGAGCCAATCTGATTGAGCTTGATGAGGGCGGCATTTGCAGACTTCTCCCGAATGCCCCGTGCGATGTACTCCACGTTGGTAACAAAAAGATCATCCCCCACGAGCTCAATGACATCCCCCAAACGATTGTTAAGGATTTGCCAGCCGCCCCAGTCGTCCTCGGCCAGGCCGTCTTCCAGTAAACAGATGGGATAGGCATTAACGAGCTTCTCGTAATAGTCAACCATCTCCTCCGAAGAGCACGTGCGCTTCTCAGTGCGCAGGTTGTAACGGCCGTCCTCGAAAAACTCGCTGGAGGCCGGATCCATGGCGATTCCTACTTCAGCGCCCGGCTTTAGACCGGCTTTTTCAATGCCCTTCACGATGAATTCCAGGGGCTCCTCGTTGGATGACACAT
Organism: bacterium; assembly: GCA_022865845.1. Lineage (GTDB taxonomy): Bacteria > BMS3Abin14 > BMS3Abin14 > BMS3Abin14 > BMS3Abin14 > JALHUC01. The sequence goes on from JALHUC010000346.1 coordinate 1,717, forward strand.
TGGGCGCGAAGCCTCCCTCATCACCAACGCCCACGTGGTGACCCGCTTCCATCAGCACTGCACGCAGGGTCTGGTAGATCTCGCTGGCCCATCGGAGCGATTCCTTGAAACTCCCTGCACCATAAGGGGCGATCATATACTCCTGGAAGTCTGAACCCTGCCAGCGGGCATGCGCCCCCCCGTTCATAATATTCAGCATGGGTACAGGAAGGCGCATGCCGCCAGTCCCGCCGAGATACCGATAAAGGGGAAGGTTGCTTGCCATTGCTGCGGCACGTGCCACGGCCATAGAGACACCCAGAATTGCATTAGCCCCCAGCTTGGCCTTGTTTGGCGTGCCGTCCAGGTCAATGAGCACCTTGTCAATGACTGCCTGCTGGCGGGCATCAAAACCTTTCAGGGTGTCGTTAATAACACCGTTTACATTTCCCACTGC
>JALHUC010000347.1 GCA_022865845.1 bacterium
AACCGTCTTTTTTACCAATGCCATTACATCCTCCTTAAAATTTCAGGTAATTGATCGTATTCGTTAGGTTTTAATAAGCAAACGCTGTCATACCACCGAGCGTTTTTCCACCGCCAGCAAACAAATTCTTCTTTAGGTAACAAAACCACGCATTTGACACCCAATGCACCAGCTAGATGCGCTGTGCCTGTGTCAACCGTAATTCGTCCACCTCGGAACCCGAAACAGCGGCATGGCCGTAGTAATAGAAGACCGAGAACGCCGCACCCGCCATTATCAGTGATACCAGAATTGTCTTCCTGAAAAACAGGCGGTTGGCTATCGGTTCTTTAGGGTCGCGCGGCGGGCGATCAAGCAACCCCTTTTCCCGCAGTTCCCAGAGGAGCGGCAGCGCAAGGGCAATGGCGTCATACAGGTTTATCCAGAGAATCTGGATCGGCTCCAGCGGCAGTCTCTCCGCAAAAAGCGGGATAAACGGAATCAGTATAATGGCTCCAAGCACCAGCAGGGCCTGGCCGCCGTTGGTGGGCAAAGTATAAAGGATAACCTTACGTATATTTTCAAATACGTGCCTCCCCTCCTCCACCGCTGCAACGATGCTGGCAAAGTTATCATCCACCAGAACCATGTCAGCAGCTTCCCTGCTTACGTCCGTTCCCTTCAAACCCATAGCTACGCCGATATCGGCCGCCTTCAGCGCCGGGGCATCGTTCACCCCATCACCGGTCATTGCTACGATATTTCCTCTCGCCTGCAGTTGAGTGGTCACCCTGAATTTATCGATAGGGGCGACTCTGGCGTACACAGATACGCGTCCAACGAATTCATACAGTTCCTCATCGCTCATTCTGGAAAGGTTTTCGCCGGTCAGCACCTCACTGCCGTCGCCGATACCCAGCTGATCGGCGATGGCTTTAGCAGTCCCCGCATGGTCACCTGTTATCATGACCACCCTTATACCGGCCCTCTTACACTTGCGGACAGCCTCTCTCGCCTCTTCCCTGGGCGGGTCCATCATCCCCTGGAGGCCGAGAAAAACCATGTCCTGGAGATCATCAGATGTAAGTGTCCCTTTCTCCGAGGGCACCCGCTTATAGGCAAGACCCAGAACCCTCAAGGCATCTTCCGCCATTCTTTCCACCATGTCCGATACTAAACCGGGCCCCACCGGCTCAACACCACCGTCAACCAGCTGCATCGTGCACATCGCCAGTATCCTCTCCGGAGACCCTTTAACATATATGATGTTTCCCTCCCTGTGAGCATGCAGGGTGGCCATATAGCGGTGTTCAGACCCGAAAGGTATCTGGTCCAATCTCAGAAAAGCTTCGCTGATATTTGCCTTTGTAGCGGCAACCACAAGTGCTCCCTCAGTCGGATCACCTGAAATTTCGTACCGGCCGTCATCCACTTTTACAAATGCGTTGTTACACAGCAGGCCTGCCGACAGCGTTTCCGCCAGGTCGATTTCCCTCAAAGGGTCGACGGATTCATTACCCAGCATGAATTCCCCGTGGGGGTCATATCCCGCTCCGGTGACTGTGTAGACCTTCTTCCCGCAGTACACCGTAGTTACAGTCATCTCGTTCCTGGTGAGGGTCCCTGTTTTATCCGAACATATGACAGTGGCCGAGCCCAGGGTTTCAACG
>JALHUC010000037.1 GCA_022865845.1 bacterium
AAAGGTGTCGATAAACAGACTCATATCGCAGCCGGGAAAAAGGTAAAAGCTGCCGGGATCGAGCTGTCGGAATATTTCATGCCGGGTCTGGGGGGTGCTCATTTTTCACAACAGAACGCTCTTGAGACCGCCGACGCGATCAATCAGATCAACCCTGATTTCATCCGCATCAGAACCCTGGCAATTCCTGAACAGGTTGAGCTATATAAGGATGTTCAGGCAGGAGATTTCACCCGCATCGGCGATATAGAGATGGTCGAGGAGTTGCTGTTGTTTCTCGAAAATCTGAATGGCATTGACAGCAGGGTCAAAAGCGACCACATCCTCAACCTGTTTCAGGATGTCGAGGGACGGCTGCCGGATGACCGGGAGCAGATCACAGCACCGATCCGAAGATTTCTGGAGATGCCGGCCGAAGAACAGTTGCTCTATATAGTTGGAAGGCGGAGCGGTGTTTTTTCACGGCTGGAGGACCTGAATGATCCTGAGCTGGTTAGGCATGCCGAGAAGATCCGTACTGCCAATCGGGTCAACCTTGACAATGTAGAGGCCTTCACTGCTGAAATGATGAAACGGTTCATTTGAGCTTATGGAGTAGCTATGGCGACTAAACTATCAATACGGGTCTATTCCTCTGCGATTCGAAAGCATATCCACGATCATCACCAGCTCTTCTTTCCTCTGCTCGGTGGGGCCACCTGTGTTATCTCGCAAGAGAGCTACAAGGTAGGGCTGGGACAGTGCGTCCTGTATCCGGCAGGTATTGAGCATTACTGCATCCCTGACGACAATTCCAAATACCTGGTCGTGGACCTTGATGAGTTGCCGGAGAAGTTACAGGATTTCGAACACCTTGTAGTTCCAGTGCCTCCCCCACTACAGGCCTTTATTTATTTTGCAGAGAAGCAGTTGGACTATCACGTCAATACGTCCCTGGAAAAAAGCATGGGTGAGCTGGTTGAGGAGTTGCTTAGAGAGCTTGACTTTCAGCCCAGGGTTGATCCCCGCATTGCACGGGTGATGGCCTTTTTTGAAAGGGACCCCAGTTCTTCGGCGTCACTGGATGAACTGTCCTCCCTCGCGGGCCTAAGTTTGAGTCAGTTCAAGGCCCTGTTCAAAAAGCACACCGGAAAAACCCCGGGTGGATTTTTACGCGACCTGCGGATGGAAAAGGCCAAGGCCTTGTTGGTAAACACCGATTATCCCATCGGCATCATCGCAGAGATGGTCGGTTACTTCGATGCCTCTTCATTTAGCCATCGCTTTTCGTCCCACTTCGGCTTTCCACCGAGAAATTTCCGAAGAGAATAACCTTTTTCAGGCGTTTGAAACAACAAGTCCGGCTTTTCAACAAAGTATTATCCTTTTGCCTCTGGTAGGATGCACGAGCTATCCAGGGAAAGAGGCTATCTCTGGAACACAAAATACTGGAGAACTAAGGCCAGGAACATTGATGACTTCGCAAAAAGTCATCAATGCGCCCCGAGGGGGGCGCCCAAAATCAATGACTGACGAAGTAAGTCATTGATTTGTAAGGAAAGCGAAAATGACACTTTTCGCTTTTCGTGGAGCAAAAAGCCACGAATGGCCTTTGCGGCCCTAAAAAAGTTGAATTTTCGAGAGGAGAAAAAAATGAGCACTGTACCTGTAAATGATGATCAGATTTTGAGGGAACTCCAGACTGAATCCGCCAAGTGGATTATGAGAACATTTCCTACTCGATTGGGTAATGGAGCTGATGAAATTGAGGTTCGTATTCAGATGAAGGCCGACGCAGAAAAATGGGTTACGGAAAACTTCGAGCTGCGCCGGCAGGGCAAGGAAAGCACACCGTTTCCGGCTTAGTCATCTTGAGGTGGAAACGCCTGTAACTGTTCCGAATGTAATTATTGGGGTCAGGCCGTGAATTGTACGGCCTGACCCCTTTGGCTTTCAATTTAAATAGTGCACCGGTGCACATGTGCACTAGTGCACTGAACTTCCCCCACAATTCAACCTCCGACCCCCAGAAATTCCTTTATGAATCCGGTGTCAGAGTACTTTGGCATTCTCCCACGGTCTCTGACACCGGGGATTTTGAAAAATTGAAAAACGAGCATGCCAGCCGTAGCCTTGT
>JALHUC010000348.1 GCA_022865845.1 bacterium
AACCTCAAACTATAAGTGGTGAAATCATATGAAAACCAAGATCGAAACCCTGAAGGAATTCACCCTGTTTTCAGGTCTCGAGGAAGAACACCTGGAGACCCTGGCCAAGATCGCTGTGCCCAAGCGGATAGTCAAGAAGGCGGTTCTTTTTCGCGAAGGGGACGAAGCCAAGGGTTTTTTCCTCTTGCTCAAGGGAAAAATGAAGCTCAGCAAGATTAACCCTTCGGGCAAAGAGCAGATCCTGCATTTTGTCCAGAAGGGACAATCTTTCGCCGAGGCTGCCCTTTACATGAACAAAGCCTATCCGGCAACGGCTGAAGCCCTGGAGGAGTCCGAACTTTTCTTCATCTCGAGGGAAGCGCTTTCCGATGCCATGTCTTCTGATCCCGGGCTGGCCATGAACCTCATAGCCCACCTGTCCCGCTATCTTCAGCTGCTGACCCGCAAGGTTGAGGAGCTTTCCCTAATGGATGCGACTGCCAGACTGGCCCAACACCTATTGGGTAGTATGGAAAGGGCTACTGGGCTTGTTCGTCTGGGCGCCGGGAAGGGGCAAACCGCCTCCAGCCTTGGGATGGCCGTGGAAACCTTTTCAAGGACCCTGACAAAGTTCAAGGATGAGGGGTTGGTTAAGGAGGCATCCCCGGGAGTGCTGCAGGTACTCGATGAGGAAGGGCTGAAGGCCTTATCCTCCTGATCTGACGCGGTGACACGGGGACGCGGAGTAAGGATAGTAGTGCACAGGTGCACTGGTGCACATGTGCACTTGTAATTGACCCGGTTTAATTGCCTCCCGCTTAATAAATTGTGTTAGTTTCCATTCACCATGCCGAAATCAAAACCCTCCACATCAGACACCATCGAGATCCAGAAGGACACGGACAAACTGGTCCGCTTCCTTTCCATATATTGCGACGCCCACCACGAGCACCGCCTCAGGGCGACTTTCACCTTCGATCACCCCAAAACCTCCGCCAGGGTCATTAAAGGGCCCCAACTTTGTGATGAGTGCGTCAAGCTCCTCAGGCATGCTATCGTCATGAGGGTTTTATGTCCCCTGGACCCCAAGCCGAAGTGCCGAAAATGCCCTGAACATTGCTATAGACCGGTGTACAGAGACCAGATGGAAACGGTAATGAAATATGCAGGACCGAGATCCCTCTTTAGGAAAGGGTAATAAAGAGGATCGGTTCTGCGTATTTCATTGCAGAGTGTAAAGTGCAGTGTGCAGAGGAATTCGGACATACCAAACTCTCAAACAGTGACTCCCTGCTTGACCTTTGTTGATTTTACCGATCACTGATTACTGATCACCGATTACTGTTGCACAAATCCGCATGGATTTGCGGAAGCTTGACATCCATCACCCAAATTACTAATATCCCGCAGTTATCGGCGCCATCGCCAAGTGGTAAGGCAGAGGCCTGCAAAGCCTTTATCCCCGGTTCGAATCCGGGTGGCGCCTCCAAAAAACAAAAGGTATAGCTGGTCTTTATGATCAGCTATATTTTTATGTTGGAGGTGGAATAGGAAAGGAGGAATAAGGTATTTAACCTTCTTTCACGGTTGGGGATTTCCTCCTCTATAATTTCAATCGAAATCAATTAATCCTCTCATCGGTTTGCCAACTTCTCCATATTCCCGACTCTCCGACCTGGATTTGATCAGCTTCTTCCACAAACTCAAACCGCTAGAAAATGGACAAAATGTTATTTTTCAGCCGATATAACAGGGAAATATCTCCTATTCCCTCCCCATAACCCCCTATTTCCTTGAAATTGAATTCAAATTCGTTTTTATCCCTTAAGGAAATCCCCCGGCTTTGCCGGGGGTGCGTGACTGAAAGGCCTGAAATGTCAAATTACTGAAGCACAGGACGGTCTCGAAGCGATAGAGATTCTTCAAGATGAACCCTTTGATCTTGTCATTACCGATATCAATATGCCCAACATGAACGGGCTTTCTCTGGTCAACAGGGTTCGTAGCGAACTGGAACTCAAGATGCCCATTAACATTATTACAACTATGGGGAAGGAGGAGGACAGGGATAAAGGCCTTCTGCTTGGAGCTGACTCCTATTTAACGAAGCCCTTTAACGGCCCAAACGTTGTAAAAACAGCTTCAGATCTGCTGCAATAGAGGCCGCCGATACTGTTGATCCCTGCAGATCCGCTCAACGGATAATATCAAGCACAAAATATTTCACTCAAAATTCTGAATAACATATACCCGCCTGTTGTCCTTTCCCTTGACTGACGAGCCCTGAGATATCATATTCACAGACAGTGGGGGAGTGGCGGAACTGGTAGACGCACAGGACTTAAAATCCTGGGACGGTAACGTCGTGAGGGTTCGAGTCCCTCCTTCCCCACCATTTTTTTATATCGAGGGACGAGAACTTGACCGAAGGTCAAGGTGAGCTTGTCCTGAGCTTGGCGAAGGGATTCCCTCCTTCCCCACCATTTTTTTCAAATTGAGGGACGAGAACCTTCACCGCAGGTCAGTAGCTTGGTACGCCATAGTCAGATCGTTAAGGTGACGACGGCGACTACCTGTCCCGCCGAAGCCTTGTACGAAGGCGGAAGCCTGTCCTGAGTCACCCAGCGTTTTTCTGTTTACCCAGGTGTCGCTAAAGCAAAGAATTGCGGTTTGTCCATATCGCGGCGTCCTTCGTCCCAACCCTGAAATATTATCCCATTTCCCGGACACCTGGTATCCCTAATGAACCATGATAAATGCCATACGGGGAACAGGGAAATTATAAAACGGCATTATATCTTGACAATCAGTTCTGTATAAATATAATTTGCTCAGGTTATCG
>JALHUC010000349.1 GCA_022865845.1 bacterium
GCGGTACCGAGATCGATAGCCAGATCGTTTGACATTAACCCAAGGATGTTGTTCCAAAACATAAGTATTACCTCAATATCAGCTCACTGCCGGTCAGGATAAGAATCGACACCCGCCAAAGCAATTGGAAAAAGACCGCACCCACCCCTGAAAAAAAAGGGATCCGATTTCACCGCAAAGGTGCAAACGCCACGACCATTCAACCAAGCGATATTAGCAGAACAAAAAATTCATTTCAACGTCCGTATCGCCACAAAAGCCTATTATTTTTAACTTTTTTTGTGGTCAAACTACAAGTGAATCGTAAATTGTGAAGAGCGAAAGGAATAACGGGAACCTGTTCACGGTTCACTGTTCACTGTTCACTGTTCACTTTTCACTGTTCACTTTTTACCGTTCACCCTTGCAATCATCCTCTATTCCCTTATAATGTCCCGTTGCTCAACATCGACAAACATTCGTAGCGTATCTTGGCACTAAAAACGCTTCCAGGGAGGACAGTTGCAAATGCTCGAGTATATGAGGAAAAATGTTGGTTCGTGGGTGATCAAGTTCATGCTTTTCGGTATCGCCATCGTTTTTTCTTTTTGGGGTGTGGGTTCCTATTCGAACAAGGACACTAATACCGTCATGACCATAGACGAGATGAAAGTCCCTTACAACGAATACAGGAATATATACAACACTCTCTTTGAATCCTACCGGGAAGTATATGAGAATCTGGATTCGGCAACTCTCGATTTTCTCGATATCAAAAAACAGGCCATCGATGCCCTGACGGAAAGATACCTCCTGTATGAGGCTGCCCGGCGAATGAACCTGGATGTCTCCAGCTCCGAAATCGCCGCACAGATCGCCAGTGACCCAACTTTGCAGGAAAACGGGGGTTTTTCACGGCAGAGGTATCAGCTCTTTCTGGATCTGAACCGGGTGACTGCTGAAGCCTATGAGGCTTCCGTTGAACGCGACCTTCTCCTCTCCAAGGCAATGGAACTCATCAAAGTGTCTGCGGTGATCACCCCCCAGGAGGTACAGGATAATCTTCAGCTTCTTACCCGTAAAGCTGTCGTAAAGGTGCTCCGAATGGGTCCCAACGATTTCGTGCGCAGCGTCCCCACACCCAGTGAAGATCAGCTGCTGGACTTCTTCGAGGAAAACCTGGAGATCTACAGGGTTCCGGAAACATTCAAGCAGACCATAGCCGTGATCGACCCTTCCATGCTGGAAGACCAGATCCAGGTGACTATAGAGGAGCTGGAGGCCTGGTATGAAGACCGGGAGCCAGAGTACACGGAGCCTGCGGCCTACCGCCTTAAACACATTCTCCTTTCTCTGCCCCAGGATGCGTCCGCCCAGACCATCAGTGAGATCAGGGTCAAGGCCGAAGATGTCGTCCGAATGATCCGGGATGGTGAGATATCCTTCGAAAAAGCAGTTGATAAATACTCCGACGACACCAGCAGCCGCGCCAAAGGCGGGGACATGGGTTTTGTGGAGGAGAATGAGCTGGACAGACCTGTCCGAATTACAGCCCAGGAACTCGAACCGGACGAGATCAGCGATCCGGTACCCACGGCAAACGGTTTCGAGATCATTAGCGTCACCGAAGCTAGGGAGGAACAGCTAATACCGTTCTCACAGGTACGTGATGATATTGAAAAGCAGATCAAACGTGAAAAGGTATTAGAACTGGCTTACGATCTTGCTGATGACCTGCTTGATGAAGTTCAGGATTCAGCCCGCCCCCTGGAAGAACTGGCCAGAGACAAGAGCCTCATGACCATCACAACCCCTCTTTTCACCCGAGACTCAGCCCTGGAGGCCATGGAGCTGCCAGAGGATCTTCTCCAGGCTGTTTTCGACACCGAGGAAGAGGAGGTCGGCGACATCTACGAGAGGGACGGTAAACTCTATCTTTTCCAGACGATTGAGAGAAACGATTCCTACCTTCCGAAAATGGATGAAGTCCGTGACCAGGTGGCGGGCGGCCTGCTGATCAAACAAGCTATGGGGATTGCCCTTGAAAAGGCCAGGGAGCTGCTTGCTGCTTATGAAGGTGGACAATCCATCAACTCTCTGGCCGCATCAGTGAAGAAGAGGGTCGTAACTACAGAGCCGTTCACGATCATGGAAACTACCCTGGCTGAAATCGACGATGCCCAGAAGATCATCCAGGCTGCCTTTTCCCTTTCCGAGCCCGGCCAGGCAGCAGTAGCCGGCGGGGGACAGTCCCAGTATCTAATTGTACTGGACAGTTTCGTGGAATCGAGTGAAGAAGAGCTGAACGAGAACCGTTCAATGATCGAAGGTGCCCTCATGTACCAGAGAGAACAGGATATTCTCAAAGGGTACGTCCAGGCTCTCAAGGAAGAGATGGGAGACAGGATCGTAGTGAATGAGGAAATGCTTTAAAGGCAGAATTCAGAACGCAGGACGCAGAACGCAGGAGAAGATCAAGAGCTGTTTAACTACGCAGTACATTTTCCGCATTGAGAAAACAAAAAAAGCCGGGCGCCAAAACGCCCGCCTTTTTATTCCATCCTCTGCATTCTATTTTCATGAGTTCATTTCTGCCTTGCCTAACGGATTACCCTGGTTTTCCTTCTGCGTTCTGAGTCCTGTGTTCTGAGTTCTATTTCTTACTTACCCCATTTACCGTGGCCGTAATAGTCTCCCTGTCCCCCGACAGCGCTCTGACCTCGAAGGTGAATGTGTATCCGTCCGACCGGTAGGAAATACCGTGGGCAGGGTCCCACATAAGTTCGGTCATGTCTGCTGGAAGGTTCGCGTCGGCCAGGATCTCCCTTAGTGTACTGTAATCGTAAAGGTCCATATCATCCGGATACTCATTGGCGGGTGAAACAGCAGGGTATCTCATCAAGGCCGCCCTCACATTATTCACATTGGAAACAGCGACCTGGGCCGCGGCAGCACTCTTTTGCCCGACCATCATCTCGATGGGCTTTATCACATCTTCCTCAATCGTTTTTTCACAGCCGGAAAAAACCAGGAGAAAGGATAAAGGTAAAAGGGTAAAGGTTAAATACAGTTTGAATCGATACATGATTGGGCCTCCCGTATATGTCGGATGAGGTGATCGGTGATCGTAAAAAGCATAATTCTCAATGCTCAATCCGTGATCCTCAATTGTTTGACCTGTTCACGCTTCACTGTTCATTTTTTTCAGAAGAAAAATCCCCTTCTCATCCGTGTAGGAATCCACTTTCCCTTCATCGTCCAACTGCACCTTGAACTTTTCCTGAATATCCAGCGAAGCCTGCTGGAACCTTTCCTCAACAGCTCTGATCCCAACCTCATCAAGACCTGTACGCTTGGCCCACTTCTGAAAAAGATGGGTTCGCTCAAACAACTCCACTGAGATCGTCTGCAATCCTGTCTTTTCGAAAAGCTTCAGCCACTGCCGAAGAGTATGGGAGCGCATGTGACTGGGGTCGCGCAGCCGCTCTATCTCATTGATAAACCGATCTTTATCCGCCTCTTCGGGTACAATACTATCTATGATGACACACCTTCCCTCCGGTTCAAGAACACGAACCACCTCATCGAGAAATCCAGGTATCGACGCAAAGTGGTGGGGTGCTATGCGGCAGAGCAGGAGTGAAGCCGTACTATTTGCGAGGGGAAGGTGGTCTGCAGCAGATTGGATGAATTGCACATTCTCAAGTCCAGCCCCAGATAGGTGTTCTCTTGTCACCTGAAGCATTTCCATGGTCAGATCCACCGCAACGCAAAACTTCGAAAAGGGGCCAGCGGCCGCAAGAGCATGGCCTGCCCCAGTGGCCACATCCACTGTCAAAGAGGGAGACTGCAGTGAAGCCATCTGCCTGATCACATCGAGATCCGAACCGGATTGATGATCGTCGCTGATGAGGTATCGATCGGCACTGCGAGAGAAGGTAAGCCTGGGATCGGTGCGGTCGTCTGGCATCGCCAACCTACCCTCTCATCACAACCAGCGCCTCCGAATGGAAGGTCTGGGGAAACATATCGAAGAGTTCTATATCGTTGATAACGTATCCTGCCTCGGTCAAACGGGCAAGGTCTCTGGCAAGAGTGGACGGTTCGCAGGAAACATAGATCAGGCAAGGGAAACGTTTTGCGCCCAATAATTTTGCCACCTCCAAGGGAAGACCTGTTCTGGGGGGATCAACGATCACGGCATCGGATTGGGCGAAATCCTGTTCCAGAAAGCGCGAAGTATCCATTTCGATGAAACGGTTGTCTGGTGCGGATGCCGAACGGGCGTCGAGTATGGCTCCAGGGGAGGCTTCCACACCAACGGCCTTCATTCCTGCAGCCGCAGCGGGCAGACTGAAGTTACCGTTCCCACAATAGAGGTCCAACAGAGAACGTGAGTCTCTGGATTGTAGATGTGTGAGGGCTCTATTCACCAGGACCTTGTTAACCTCAGGATTGACCTGAAAAAAGGTGCCCGGAGAAGCCCACATCCGGATTTTTTCAACTTCAAGAGGCAGGCTCCCTCCTTTTGCCGCAATCGCTGCTCCACGGGAGTCATGGGCAGCCTGGCCCGCCAGGTTAACCTCCCCACGAATTGCAGTATCTTCCATGCCATCCATAATCATTCGGGCCGTATCACTATTTCCATTTAAAATGTCAATAATCCAGTTAAGGGAAATACTTCCGTCTACGGGACTCAGGGCAACTTCACAGGATTCGAGGGTCGGGTGAGTCCCATTGTCCCTGAGCCAGTCCCTTAAATCCGTTACCGTTGAGTTTAAAGCTTCAGGCAGCAGCATACATCGATCCCAGGGAACGATGCTGTTGGAACCGCGCCTGAAAAATCCGACAGCAAGTCCCTTGATCTGCAAACGGGCGCGGAAGCGATATTCAAATTCGTCAGGGGATGGATGAACCCGGATTGAGGGCAGATCTTTAAGGTGAGCGATCCCTCTCAGGGCCTGTTTAAAGACGTCCTCTTTCCAGCGGAGCTGGGACCCATAATCCATGTGCATCCACTGACACCCGCCACACCGCCCGAACCACGGACATGGAGGATCCCTCCGCTGGGCGGAGCTTTCAATTAGTTTATCCAACTCGGCGAAATGAACGCCCCGACGCTTCCTGACCTCCCGCAAAGAGACAATATCCCCCGGTGCTGTGATGGGAACGAATACGACGCCTTTATCCATATAGCCGAGACCGCTTCCCCCCGGAACAAGCTTTTCGATCCGCACGGTAGGGGGGGTGGAGTGAATATGGTTTTTCTTCTTTTTTTGGGACATCTACGTACTCCTGATCCTGCTCTTTGATAGAGTCTAAGTCCTAGTCCTTGTCCTGGTCCTAGTCAAGGTCAAAGTCCAGGTCCAGGTCCAGGTCCAGGTCCAGGTCCAGGTCCAGGTCCAGGTCCAGGTCCAGGTCCAGGAAAGTATATCCTAAAAGATATGCTTGCTAATTGGAACCGATTGGATTACATTTTTGTAACAATGGTGACCAAAAGACCTTAAGGAACCCTAACTTATGACAGGACATTTACAAGACTCTGAAGAACTAAGGGCTCTGTGTATCCTCGAGTGGTGTAACCGCACAGACTCCATCTTGAACCACCTCAAGGAGAACCGGGTTCAATGTAAGGTCATCCACACCATACCTTCCGAGGGTGTGGAGCTGAGGGACCAGGAGTGGGACCTCATCCTCATCGACGCGGACATGGACGGGGCCGATATCATCCAGTTCCTGGAGCAGTGCCGATCCACCCAGAACTCCGTACCTGTCGTCGCCTTTCATAATGGAGCGCGAGGCAGCCGAGATACTGCTCTGGTCAGGATGGGCGCTTTTGACGCCCTGCCCAAGGATATTGACCGGTGGAATGCCGAAGCCTACCTTGACCGTGCCATCGCCCAGGCCTTTCAGGCCAGGGAACTGGTTTCCCTTTCCCGAACCGATCATGTTACCGGACTTTATAATCAGCGGTTTCTTTACGAAAGCCTCAAAAGGGAGATCCGCAGGGTTTCCAGAAACTTCAAAGACCTCAGCGTTGCCCTTCTGGATCTGGACAATTTTAAGAGTTTTAACGACACCTATGGGCATCTCCAGGGGGACAAAGCCCTGGCCGGCATCGCCGAAATTATCCGCAATTCCATCCGCGAAGGAGTGGACAGTGCCTACAGGTACGGGGGTGACGAATTCATGATCATACTGCCGGAGACCAACCTGGATCAGGCCATCCTGACGGTGGACAGACTCCTTGGCAACATGGCGGAAGCGACTCCCTGGCTTCTGACCTTCAGCGTTGGCCTGTCACTTCTCTCTGACTGCGAAAACATAGAATGCCTCATCCGCTGTGCGGATAAATCCATGTACCGCGCCAAATCCAACGGTGGCAATAGGGTGATAAAGGTTGCATGCGGGGAAGTGGCCTAGTTCAGTCCTGGTCGTGGTCCTGGTCGTGGTCCTGGTCGTGGTCCTGGTCGTGGTCCTGGTCGTGGTCCTAGTCCAGGTCCAGGTCCAGGTCCAGGTCCAGGTCCATAGGATCATACCCGTTCCCCCAATGTAGTACTTGCCAATTGCTCCGAAATGGATTACGCGGTTGAAATTATTGTATATATATGATCAAAACTTCTAAACTAATGTCTACTCATCACCACAACATCGACGAACTTTTGGCCCTGTGCATCCTTGAGCCCGGCAAAAGGAGCGATTCGATCTTCGCTTATTTCAAAGCGCGGGGTCTGGAGTTTGAGCATTTCAAGAAAATGCCGACTAAAAAAGCCCGTTTCTGGGAACTGGGAGGGGACCTGGTTCTCATTGATGCTGAATTAGAAGGGGCTGATATCATCCAGTTCCTGAGCCAATGCCGTTCGGTATATAACTCCGTGCCGGTAGTGGCGTTTCACAGCGGAGCACGCGGCACCCGTGACACAGCATTGATCAGGATGGGAGCTTTCGATGCCATGCCCAAGGACATCGACCAATGGAATACGCAAGTATACCTGGACCGTGCCATCGCCCAGGCCGCTCAGGCCAAGAAACTACTATCTCTATCATGGACTGATCACCTGACCGGACTCTATAACCAGCGGTTCCTTTACGAGAACCTGGAAAGGGAGATTCGGCGGAAATCCAGGACCTCCAAGGATCTTACCGTGGTTCTTCTCGATCTGGATAATTTTAAGGGTTTTAACGACACCTATGGTGATCTAAAAGGAGATGATGTCCTCGCCGACGTCGCCAACATCATCCAGACTTCCATTCGTAAAGGGATCGACAGCGCTTACCGATATGATGGTGATGAGTTTATGCTCATTCTGCCTGAAACCGATCTTGAGCAGGCTGGACAGACTCTGGACAGGATCCTCGAAAAACTGATGTGGAGGATCCCGGAAAAGCTCACCTTCAGCGTCGGGCTGGCTCTCCTGGGGGACTGTAAACAAGCTTCAGACCTCGTCCGCTGCGCCGATGATGCCATGCATCGGGCCAAAGACGCTGGCGGTGATACTATGGTTAAGGCGGTGTGCGGTGGGAAAGAGCAAAACTGGCTGGAAGGTACGAAGGTCATATGAATTGACCAGGACTAATCCTGGTCTATTCATATGAAGGAGGAATAGGGAAGGAGGGAGGTGGAATATCCAGTCTTTCTTCATCCTCCATCCTTCTTCATTCGTCCTTCTAATTAAATCTAGGTCCAGAAAAAAATTTTCCTTTCACCCTTCACTATTCCCTATTCAACATTCAACGCTCTTTGCTATCCTTCATATTAAAGGAGGCACCCCATGTCCGAAGAAAAAAAAGCCGTTATTCATATTGACCCATCAGAGGAAACCGGCCGGTACGCCAATGCAGCCACCATCATGCACTCCCCTACCGAGTTCATAGTCGACTTCATGATGCTCCTGCCCGGAGA
>JALHUC010000350.1 GCA_022865845.1 bacterium
ATATAAATCTCATATCTCAAATCTCTGATCTCAAACTTTGTGTAACTTCGCGTTGAATTAAGCACCGCTTTTAAAGGGGATATTGTTTCCCGTTCAGAATTTTGTCCATCTCTGTGTAACTCAGTGTCCTTGGTGATAAAAAAACCGCATTCAAAGGAACCACACCTTTGCTGACAGCTGTTTAGGTTTTCCTCAATTTTGAGATCTGAGATCTGAGATTTGAGATTAGCTTTATTCAGGCCTAAAATCTTCAGCTTTTAACTGGGGATTCACAGTAATTTTCTGAATCTCCGTCGTCCCCGTATTAAACCCTGATGCCCAGTTCTCCTCGTGGAAGGCGAAAAGCACCCCGTCCACTTCCCTGAAATCCTAGTAAACCGTCTCGAAGTGGGTCTTGAGATACTCGGTATTCAGGATTGCCTGGCTGTAGACGATGCGGGCGGTCTTTGGATCCGCGTAGAGGCGAAGGAAGAGGTCGGGCTCTAGAAGCACCTGCAAACCAATGGTCATGCGGTCCTCTATTTTGAGTGGCGGGATCTAGGTGACATCATCCCTGCGCTCTGACAGAACCCAGGGGATGTTGGAGCGGGCGGCCTGTAGGACCATGGATTTTAGAAGGTGGCCTCCGACCTCCTTTATGCCCCCCCCCGGATCGGTGCGCCAGCCCCTTCCCTGATTGAGATATCTCCGCTCGGGGTTGGATCTGTAAGCCAGATCCACGTAAAGGCGGTCGGGCCTGGCGAATAGCCTGACCATGGACCCTTCGGTCTGCCTCATCTTGGACGTCACAACGCCATCCATCCGATAGGCTTTGACCGAGTCGAGCTCCCTCCCGCCGTAGGCGGAAAGGACTCTGTCCAGGAGCTGGTCCATCGCCGTGTTGGCATGGGAAAAGGAAGGGAAAGTAATAGTAATGGTTTTTTTAACATGGCCTCATTTCAATATCAAAACTTGTTTCCGAATACCAGACAGCTCTCAGATTAGGGGAAAGATACAAGTACTCGTGTTAACCTGTCTTTCTTACTATCTTGTATCTCATATCTGGTAATAAGATCTGGACCTGGTCTTGCCTCTGGACTCTGAACTTTGGACTCAAGCCTGGGCTCAATCCCAGGCTTGACACTCCAATTTCCATAGCTATAATCCCTCTTACATTCGGGCGATTAACTCAGTGGGAGAGTGCTGCCTTCACACGGCAGAAGTCACTGGTTCAAATCCAGTATCGCCCACCACAAATAAAACGGACCCTTCTCGGGTCCGTTTTTATTTATAGTGTTAACGGTGAACAGTGAACGGTTTACGATTTTAAGTTTTTCTACTGGCTCCTGGGTACTGGGTACTGGATACTGAAAGTTAAGTAGATGATGCCCATCAGCTACTTAACTTTCTAACCGGCACCTTGACGTACTGGACCCCCTCTTCCTGAAGCTCCTTCTCTTCCCCATCGGTCATGGTGCCCAGGATATTCCGGTGGTCGACCTCCTCAAAGTGCATCTTGAGCGCCTCTTTGGCGAAATCTGCTCCCACGTTATCGAAGTTCTTTTCCACATATTCAGAGAAGGCCTTGACCATTTTCTTCTGGTTGTCGTAATTCGCGGTCCGTTCCTTTACCGAAACGTGCCCGCCTGCGGGCAGGAGGGTGATCTGTGAATTGCCGCAAAGGGGGCACGAAAGCCTTTTGGCCTGGTTCTCGCGGTCATACTCCTCCCTGGACTTGAACCAGCCCTCGAATTTGTGATCGCGTGCACACTGTAGGTCATAGATGATCATAGATTCATTATTCCTCTAATGTAAGTTTACATTAAAAGTGAGCAAAGTTGAAACAGTGTAAAATGTAGTGTTAGAGTATAGTGTGTAGAGTGTAGAGAAGGATACTAAAACCCGGGAATACGGGGGCAATTGAATTGAATTTCCTCTGCACTCTACACTCTGCACTTTACACTTTATTCCCCCCAATTTGACACATCCCACCGACTGGTTAGATTCAGTACAACATTTCACGCAAGGAACAGGGGGAATAAGAATATGGCAATTAATTTTGACAAGTTGACAGTCAAGGCCCAGGAGGCCCTTCAGGAATCCCAGAGGGATGCCGAGAACAGGGGACATCAGGAGATCAGTGTCGAGCATCTCCTTGTAGCTCTCCTTGCCCAGGAAGGCGGGGTTGTTGTACCCATCATCGAAAAGGTGGGAGCGGATATATCTGCTTTAAATGTCGCCCTGGAAGAGACGCTGGGTAAGTTGCCCAAGATCCACGGTATCACCCAGGTCCACCTCGGAGGGGACCTCAATATACTGTTTAACACCGCCCACAGGGAGGCTGAAGGGCTCAAGGACGAATATGTCAGCACGGAACATCTGTTCCTCGCCATGGTCGATAGTAAGAGTTCTGTAGCCAAGGATCTCGAACAGTACGGACTGGATAGGAAGAGGGTCCTCGAGGCCCTTAAAGGCGTGAGGGGCAGCCACAGGGTTACCGACCAGAACCCGGAGGATCGTTACCAGTCCCTGCTCAAGTACGGAAAAGACCTGACGGAGTTGGCCCGGCAGGGGAAGTTAGATCCGGTTATCGGGCGCGACGACGAGATCCGGCGGGTGATCCAGGTTCTGAACAGGCGGACCAAGAACAACCCTGTTCTCATCGGAGAGCCGGGGGTGGGCAAGACGGCCATCGCCGAAGGGCTTGCCCAGAGGATCGCCGACGGCGATGTCCCTGATGGCCTTTCGGGCAAGAGGATCATAGCCCTCGACATGGGAGCCCTTGTCGCCGGAGCCAAATACCGGGGCCAGTTCGAAGAGCGCCTCAAGGCGGTCCTTAAAGAGGTTGAAGAGGCGGCCGGCGAGGTGATCCTGTTCATTGATGAACTGCACACTCTGGTAGGCGCCGGCCGTGCTGAAGGCTCAATGGATGCCTCCAATATGCTCAAACCCGCCCTTGCCCGGGGGGAGCTCAAGTGCGTCGGGGCCACGACTCTGGACGAGTACCGAAAGAACATTGAAAAAGATGCAGCCCTTGAAAGACGGTTCCAGCCCGTGAAGGTGCCGGAGCCCTCGGTGGAGGATACCATCGCGATCCTTCGCGGACTCAAGGAACGCTATGAGATCCACCACGGGATCAGGATCACCGATTCGGCCATCGTTTCTGCCGCGACCCTGTCAAACAGATATATCGCTGACCGCTTTCTACCGGACAAGGCCATTGATCTTGTAGACGAGGCGGCTTCCCGGCTGCGCATCGAGATCGACAGCATGCCCCAGGAGATCGACGAGATCCAGCGCCGTATTGTCCAGCTGCAGATCGAGAAGGAAGCGCTCAAGAAGGAAAAGGATGCCGCATCCAGGGAACGACTGGCAAAGATCGAAAAGGAGGTCGCTGATCTCAGTGAGAAAGGCGATTCCATGAAGGTCCACTGGGAGACGGAAAAAGAGAGCATCCAGGAGCTTCGCCGGCTCAAGGAGCAGATGGAGGATACCCGCTACCGGGCTCAGAAAGCAGAACAGGCAGGGGATCTGGAAGAGGCGGCCCAGCTTAAGTACGGGGATATCCCGGAACTGCAGCAAAGAACTGAAGAGGCCGAAATAAGGCTCGCCGAACTGCAGTCAGCCCAGAGGATGCTCAAGGAAGAGGTTGATTCCGAGGACATCGCCCTTATCGTGTCCAGTTGGACAGGGGTCCCCGTGAGCCGTCTCCTCGAAGGGGAGATGGAAAAACTGGTTCACATGGAAGAGAGAATCGCGCAAAGGGTTATAGGTCAGGATGAAGCGATCCAGGCGGTATCCAACGCCGTAAGGAGAGCAAGGGCAGGTCTCCAGGATCCGGACCGTCCTATCGGCTCCTTCATCTTCATGGGGCCCACCGGGGTCGGAAAAACCGAACTTGCCAAGGCGTTGGCGCACTTTCTCTTTGACGATGATGGAGCCATGATAAGGATCGACATGTCGGAGTTCATGGAAAAGCACTCCGTCGCCCGTCTCATTGGAGCTCCTCCCGGTTATGTTGGTTACGAGGAGGGGGGATACCTGACGGAGGCGGTTCGTCGCCGGCCCTACAGCGTTATTCTTCTCGATGAAATAGAAAAAGCTCACCAGGAGGTGTTCAACGTATTGCTTCAGCTCCTCGATGATGGGCGTCTGACGGACGGGCAGGGGAGAACAGTGGATTTCAGGAATGCAGTTGTCATCATGACCTCCAATATAGGCAGTGAGGCCATAATTGACCTGCAGGGCCGTGACACCCCTGAGATGGAGCGGCGAGTGATGGAGGCGCTGACAGGACACTTCCGCCCCGAGTTTATCAACCGCATCGATGACGTGATCATCTTCCATTCTCTTAACAGGGATCAGATACGGTCCATCGTCAGTATCCAGGTTCAGAAACTGGGGCAATTGCTGCAAGAGAGAGGGATAGCTCTGACTCTTACCGATGAGGCCCAGGAACTGTTGGCAGGGGAGGGTTACGACCCGGTCTACGGTGCAAGGCCCCTTCGCAGGGTCATCCAGAAAAAGGTTCAGGATGTACTGGCCGTTCAAATTCTTTCAGGGAGGTTCAAGGATGGGGATGCGATCGTTGGGGATGTGAGAGACGGGGAACTTGTGTTTGAGAAAAGCGATTAACGCCGGAAACGATAACTGGGTGAGTTAAGGGGAATCTGGTGCAAAAGTGCAGCAGTGCACTGGTGCACCGGTTCTCCTGCACTAATGCACTGGTTCTCAGCTTTGCTTTATCGGTATCGAGAAATGGAAAGTGCTTCCTTCCCCCACGGTTGAGTCGACCCAGATCTTGCCGCCGTGAAGTTCTACAAAGGAGCGGCAGATGAAAAGTCCCAGGCCTGCACCCTGGAAAGTGCGGGAATTCCCCTGCTGAACCTGGGTGAACTGGTCAAATATCCTCTGTCTTTCGTTCTCCGGGATTCCGATCCCTCTATCCTTCACACTGATCTGAATCAGATCTCCCCGGTCACTGTCTCTTCGCCCATGGATCATCGAAGTGATGATGTCCACCGGTGAGCCGGGAGGGGAGAACTTCAGAGCGTTGGTGACCAGGTTGGTGAGAACTTGCGCTATCTTTCCCGTATCTCCCTCAAAGGCCGGCAGGTCGACAGGTATGTGAGTATTTATGGTGGGCAGGTTTTCGGTCACGTGCCGTGTGGAGGATCGAACTGAAAGGATAACGTCTTCCAGGTCCACTTCCCTGTAACGAAGAGCTAGTTTCCCGGATTCCAGGCGGCCGGTGTCCAGCAGATCGTTGATGAGGGCGAGAAGGTCCTTACCCTTGCGGAGGATCTGCCTTATGTACTCCTCCTGTTCCTCGGTGAGTTCACCAACATGAGCCTCCGCGAGCAGTTCGGAAAAACCGATAATGGAGGTCAAGGGCGTTCTGAGTTCATGGGAGACCATGGATACGAAATCCGATTTGGCTTGACTGAGGTTCTCTAGCTCCTGGTTTGCGATGCTCAGTTCCTCATTCATTTTTTCGAGGACTTCGTTTTTCTTGTTGATGCGCAGGTACAATGAGGCGTTTCTCAGGGCGTTGGTACTGGCTCCGGCAATGATCCTTGCCATGATGATCTCGTCGTCGGAGAAACCGGTTTCTTCCCTTGTCGCCCTCAATAGCATGGCACCCAGGATTTCTCCACGGAAAGCAAGGGGAAGGGCCATGACCGACCTGAAAGGAAGGTTGGTCATGTTTTGTTTAACATCCGCCATGAGCGGATCGCTCATGACGTCCTTCACGACCACAACTTCCCCCGTGCGGAAGGATTTGAGAATCTCGGGGTATTTTATAAGGTCGATGGTCAGTTCGGGAATGTTGGGGTCCTCATGGGATGCCAGGAGGCGGCCTACGGGAATCTCTTCATCATTGCCCCAGCTTCCGTCCACGGTGATTATGGAACAGCGGTCGGCATCGAGGAATTCGGCCGTTTTCGACACAAGGTGGAAGAGGACCTGCTTCAGGTCCAGTGACGATGTTGTTGTTTCCAGGACATCACAGGCCAGCTCAAATCGGCCCGACCTTCCCAGTAGCTCCTGCATGGCGAACCGGTTTTCCAGGTTGACCTTTACCCTGGCCAGCACCTCCACCGGGGAGAACGGCTTTGTTATGTAGTCGGTAGCACCTGATTTCAGGCCCTTTACGATATCCTCCTTCTTGGTGAGGGAAGTTACCATGAGGACAGGGATCGTTGCGCCGGCCTCGTCATGCTTAATGGATTGGCAGACCTCGTAACCGGACAGACCCGGCAGGATTATGTCGAGACAGACAAGGTCCGGCGGCGGATCGAGGAGGGCCATTTCGAGCCCCTTGATCCCGTCAACCGCTTCCTCTACATCGTAACCCTCGTTCCTGAAAATGTTTTTCAGGAGGTTCCTGGATACAGGGTCATCCTCAATGATAAGGATCCTGGGGGGTCTTCGAATAGGCGTCATCGTTATCCCG
>JALHUC010000351.1 GCA_022865845.1 bacterium
AATAAGCTCAGGATCGCTGCGTTCACCCATGAGAATCGCCACACCGCCACAGCTGCGGCAGCCAGGATCTCACCTGTGTAGACGGGATGCCTGATGAAACGATACGGTCCGCCGGTCACCAGTTCCCTGGCCTCCACGGTGATGGAAAAAGATCTCCTCAAGGTCCACATTCCCCACACAGTGAGCACGGTGGCCAGGGTCATGAACCAGAAAATACTGAGATGCAACGGGCGATTGGAAAGCACGAACCTGGCAGGTGTTGAGAACAGGAGTGCGAAAGGCATCAGGGCTCCGACAACAGGTATGATGATTTCGACTACACCCCGGGAACGGTCCACTGGATTTGTCCGGACCATGAACGCGATGACAAGAACGGCGTATACCAGGGTCTCTGACACCCAGAGGGGTTTGAGGAAATAGTCACCATATTCCAGGATACGTCTGGCAAGGAAAAGAACACATCCCAGGGCCATGACAAGCCTGATGCCCAGATGCACCCACCTTTCCGGGAAAATACGAACCCCCCAATCGAAAGGATCGAAAGCCGCAGCACCCTTCCCGGTTCGCCCCATCTCACCCACGGAGGCAATGCTTGCCAGAATAAGTCCCAGCCCCGCAAAGGCGGTCCAGTGAAGGCGTTCTCCCAGCACAAGCCATCCCAGGAAGATCCCGGACACCGGAATAATATAGGTCACGAGGCTCAGCTTCGTGGCCCCAACCTCGGCCAGGAGGCGATAGTAAAGGATGTAGGCGTAGGCGGTCCCCAAAACACCCAGGCACAGCAGGGAAAGCACGGCAGGCAGCGTTGGTGAAAGGGCCCACGGCCGGTCGAAACCAATGCTCAGGGGGAGGATGAGAAGAGTTCCTCCTACCATCTGGCCTGTGGCCAGCACAAGAGGCCTGTCTTTGACCAACCTTTTTCCATAGATGGCCGCGGCGGCGTAACTGGCCGCGGCACCCGTTACCGCCAGCTGTCCCATGAGATGGGAGCCAAGCCCCTCCAGCACCGACGGACCAATGAGCAAGACAAGACCCAGAAATCCCAATATCACCCCGACACCCTTGCGGGCGGTGAACCTCTCGTCCCGTGTGGCGAAGTGGGCGATGAGAATGGTGAAAAGGGGCATCAGGCCGTTGAAAATAGATGCAAGACCGGCTTCGATATACTGTTCACCCCAGTTGATGAGGCTGTAGGGGATAGCACCGTTGAGCAAACCCATAATCAGGAAAGATAACCAGAGAGGACCTGGTGCCGGCAGGCGGCGTCCCCTAAGACGGATGATAGTGTAGAGGCAGACAGCGGCAATGCCGATGCGCACCAACACAATGGTAAAGGGAGGAACTGTAGGCACCGCGATCTTGATGAAGAGAAAGGAGGCGCCCCAGATCGTGCCGAGGAGGATGAGATTCATGAATTGTCTTAAATTCACGATGTTCTCCTCGGACTGAGTACACAGGACACAGGAGGCAGGACGCAGAAGAAGATAAATAGCAGGAGATTTTGTGCACTAGTGCACCGGTGCACATATGCACTCAAGTACTTTGAGGTCTGAGATATGAGATTTGAGATCAACGAATCACACTCCCCCTCCTGCCAACTCGCGGGAGAGCATCATCTTTTTCCGCTCAACACCCCAGCGGTACCCCCCGAGCTCCCCCGAACTTCTCAAAACTCTGTGGCACGGGATCAGCCAGGCTATGGGATTCTTCGCCACCGCTCCGGCTACCGCACGTACTGCGTCGGGACGCCCGACCCCCTTGGCCACATCTGCATAGGATACGACAGTCCCCTCCGGGATTCGGAGCAGAGCCTGCCACACCTTGATCTGAAAATTTGTTCCTCGCAGCAAAAGGTTGATCGGATCACCCTTAGCCTGCTTTAAAGCACCATCAAATATCCGGTCCGCTATTCTCCGTGTTGCCTCTGATCCTTCCTTGAGGTCGGCAGCAGGCCATGTTTTAATAAGTTCAACGAGAGCTCCACCCTCTTCCTCTTCATCTATAAACCAGAGGTCGGTGATACCCTCTTCTGCAACGGCTAGCAGCGCCCGGCCGAAAGGGGTTTCGTGGAACCCGTACTCCAGGGTTACTCCAGCTCCCCCTGATTTAAACTGTCCAGGAGTCATGGATTCTACAGACACAAATAGATCATGAAGACGTCCCGGCCCGCTCAGACCCACTTCTAAAGCTGTGTCCAGGAGCGATGAGGACTGACGAAGGAGCCGCTTGGCATTTTCTACCGTCAGGAACTGAAGATATCGTTTGGGACTCACGCCTGTCCACCGTTTGAACACCCTCTGGAAATGATAGGGGCTCAGACCCACGTATCTTGACACCTCATCCAGGCTTGGCTGCTCCCCGACATGACCTTCAATGTAGCGAATCGCCTTTTCTATTCTTCTGTACTCTGAATCCACCGGACTGTGCTCCTTCTCAGCATATAACATTCAGTTGCCCGGCAACGTAGCATTACTCAATGATAGAGGCGACCCGATTCTTGCGGGCCGTGCGAATTCTTGATTCGCACGGGGTCCCAGGTTCCAGCTTCCATGTTCCAGGAAGTTTAAACCATCAACTATCAGCTGTAAGCGCATGATTAATACCGCGTGCTGCCTGTCCCGAGCCAAGTCGGGAGGCGTACTGAGTTCCCTGCCCTGAGCTTGTCGAAGGTGTGTTCTACGTTCCACATTCCACATTCTACATTCAATATCAATAAGAAAGCCCTCCGTGAGGAGGGCCATTTCTTTACCAGACACTAGAAACTAGACACCAGACACTGCCTTACTCCTTATCTTCATCATACTTCCCCACGAACCATTCCACCTGGCTAACATCGTGTTTCGAACCGGCAAAGAAGGGGACCCTCTGGTGCAGATCCTCCGGTACAACGTCCAGGACCGGACCGGTGCCGGTACTTGCTGCGCCTCCCGCATGTGCAACCAGGAAGGCAAAGGGAGCGCACTCATAGAGGAGCCTGAGTTTACCACCGGGCTTTTTCGGGTCCTTCTTGTCGGCCGGATACATAAAGATGCCACCCTTGAGCAAAGTCCGGTGCATATCAGCCACCATGGAGCCGATGTATCGCCCGCTGTAGGGCCTTCCGCTCGCCTTGTCCTTTTCCTTTAGAAAATCGATGTACTTACGCACACCTGTGGTCCAGTAAGGGTAGTTGCCTTCGTTGATGGAGTAGATATTCCCCTTATCGGGTATCTGGATGTCAGTGTGAGACTGAAGGAACTCGCCCACGGACGGGTCCAGCGTGAACCCGTGGACCCCGTCGCCGGTGCTCACCACCAGCATGGTGCTGCTTCCGTAGAGGACGTAGCCGGCAGCAATGATCTTGCGGCCCGGCTGCATCAGGTCCTGCTCGCCCTCGCCCTCGTCCTCGGTGACCCGGCGATGGACGGAAAAGATGGTACCGATGGCGATGTTGAAATCAATGTTGGATGACCCGTCCAGCGGATCCAGGGCTATAGAGTAGTTGCCCCGTTTGTAACCCTCAGGAACGGTGATGGCCTCGGCCTCCTCTTCTGTAGCTATGATGCAGAAGTGACCTGATTTACCCAGGATGTTGATAAAAACCTCGTTGGCGAAATCGTCCAGTTTCTGTACCTCTTCGCCCTGGACGTTCTCCATCCCTGTGAGCCCGAGGATCTCCACCAGGCCGGCCTTGTTGACCTCCCTGGAGACGATCTTGGCGGCAAAAGCGACCTGATTCAGGATCCCGGTGAGTTCGCCCGTTGCCTCGGGGTGTTCCATCTGTTTCTGGTAGATGTGGCGTGTGAGGTTGGTCCCAACTTTTCCGTCAGCCATTTTCCCCTCCAGGTTCCAGGATGACCATTTTTCCTGACCGGAACGGTTCACCCTGCAGGTACCGTATAATCCCGGACATCGTTGTCACGGAAAGTATAGCAGAAGAACGTGTACTGAAAAAAACAATTTCCGAACCTGACCTTTCATTCGAAGTGTTTCACTATGTCCCCGTAAACTCGATGAATGAGCCTTTCGTCCAATTCCCAGAACCGGTGCACCATGTCCAACTGCTCTTTCTTGCTGAAATAGTCC
>JALHUC010000352.1 GCA_022865845.1 bacterium
CCACGAGTGCTGTTTCACCTTGCTTCTTGTCTGTACCCGGTATCCCCCACGGGTCTCCAGCTGTGATATCCGCAAAAACATTCATTTTATCAAAACACAACCGGCAACGCGCAGGGGTAAAATAGTCCTTGATCTGCATTCGTTCCCTGCTTGGCAGAAATACAGTTTCGCGGCCTTTAATGCCGATCCTGACGTCGCCAGGGGATCCGCGCCACTCCTTGCTCCTGAATTCGAAGGAGGCTTGCTCACCGATTTTCACTCCGGATCGCCATAGGAGATAATCGATGGCGCTCCTCGTAAGTACTCGGTCGCAGATAAGCCCGATCACAGGGCCTACTTTGCCGCGGAGTTCCGGGGAGTGTTTAAAAGCATTGTGCAGGCCGTGAACATGACAACCAAGGCCAACCATGGCGATGGGACCATTATTATCATCAAGCTCCCTGAGAAAATGGAGCAAAGGAACTGGGCAATATTTGGACCCCCGGGCCGAGAGGATCTCGTCCTGACTGCGCGCAATACGGACAACAGGCCGCGGCGGTGCTCCGGCTTCCATATTCACCGTGGCCGCTCCTTTGATTCTGCCTGCCTCCATCAGGGCCAGAAGGATCGCGGTAACTCCCCCACCGCTCTGGGAGCGCCTGTAAACCTGTTCATCGGTGGCTTTCCCAACCCAGCACTGAAGAGCTGTTCCCTTGAATGGGTTCTCTGGAAGACCGATTGACAGATTGACGCCAGCGCAGGTGGCAACACAGATCCCGCAGCCGGTGCACAGGTTCTGGGATACTACCGGAAAGAAATGACCTCCCGGCGTCTCTATCAGCTTAATAGCGTTTTCAGGACAAACAACCTCGCACAGCCCACACGAACAACAGAGGTAGGCTTGGGCTATCTCAGATACGTTGTAGTATCGTCTCTGGATCATGATCTTTAGATTATTTCCCTTTTTAGGATTTTGCTGCCTGTCTTTTTTCAGAACGTGTAGTTAAACGCCTCAATATCGGATCGGAAAAATACGGAGATGAGTTCGGCTGTGGTATCATCGTAGTAATCACGGTAGTTTTTTCTGTTTTTGGCCTGCCTCTTGTGGGGAAGAGGAGGCGGCTTGATCCCGATTCGTCGGCAGACCTCCTCGTAGTCTGCCAGCAGGTTCTCGTATTTCCCAATGAAGTCCACCAGGATGGTTCCGTCCAGGTCCTTGAGGTAATCGGTCTGTCGCTCAATGGATGTGTCGATGTGGTACTGGTAGGAACGGTCGGGGTCAAGCTTCCAGCGGAGGAAGGACTTAAAATCGGGAAGGTGCTCGACCAGATGAGGTCTTTCACGCTTGAGGTGATGCCAGGAGCTGACCTGGAGATCCCACGGATTGCGGACAAAGGCGAACTTGAACAGCTTGTCGAAAAATTCCTGGGGGAGCATCTCCTTGGCAGCGATGATCCTGGCGTGGCGGGGCAGCTTGCTTGCGATGCGGTGTCCCGTGGCGTGACTGAGCCTGCTGGCGATGAATTGTGGAATATACATGGGATCACGCCAACGCAGGGGTGCCAGCGCCGCACGGACACTGGTCCCGCCGGTCTTGGCGATGTGAACGAAGAGGAAGTTGTATTTGATCGAAAGCAGCACGCTCTTTTGTCCTCTGTAACGATTAATCCGTGTGCGGGATCTTACTGGTTGATGTTATACCTAATTAGATTGATTGGAGCGGGATGTCAACGAGGACAAAAGAGAGTCTGGAGTCCAAAGTGCGGAGTCCAGAGGAAAAGACAGAATACAATTACTGGTCACTGGATATCTGACACTGTTTCCTCTCTCGCCTTCTGGTTTCTCATCTCTGGACCCTGCACTCTAGACTTTGGGCTTTCTTTTCAACACTTCCCTGTATATGGATAGGTTCCCTTCCACCATTGCATCGATGGAAAAGTTCTCCGATACGATCTTTTTGCTGTTTCTACCCAGTTGGCGGCCGTGGTCTGGGTCGCCAAGAACTTTCAGCGTGGCCTGGGTAACGGCAGGGGTGTCTGACGGAGGGACCAGGTAGCCGTTTACGCCGTCGCGGACGATCTCGGGGATCCCCCCGACCCTGGTTCCCACGATGGGGACCCCGGCCGAAGCAGCCTGAAGCAATGAGACTCCCAGGCCTTCCATCAGGGCGGGGTGGATGACAAGGTCCAGACAGCCCATGATGCGGTCAAGGTCTTCCCTGAAACCGGCGAAAAG
>JALHUC010000353.1 GCA_022865845.1 bacterium
ATACACATATCGGGACACACGATGGCGCACACTGTGCAGCCGGTGCATTTTCCATCTGGGTCGTCAAGCACCACGTACTGATAGCCCTGGTCGTTGATAGACTTCTCCTGGCGCACCAGCCCGTGAGGACAGACCTCAACACACAGAACACATCCCTTACATTTATCTTCGTTGATCTTTATTGTCGGCACGAGGGTGACATATCCTTTCAATTGTATCTACGTAACTACGTATCTAGGTATCTAAGTATTAAAATATCCATGTAGAAGCGCAGGCATCAAGATACATAGCTACTTAGACACTTAGACACGTTGACACTTAGATACGCTTTTCTCGCTCAGTCGCTCAGTCGGCGATTCGATATCGCTCCCCGCTTTCCTCTTCCATCGGACCGTACACTACATTTCCCAGCCAGAAGGAAAAAAGACCCACCGCTACACCGGCTACCACATCGCTAACGTAGTGATAACGGCTATATACGGTGGATATGCACAACATAGTGACGAAAGGGGTCATCCAGACAGCCATTTTCTTACGGTAGACCCAGGCCAGAAGGAGAACCACCAGGGCGACTGCCACGTGGGAGCTGGGCATACAGCCGCCGTTGATGTCGCCGACCTCCATGATGTAGTCCTGAAGGGCGGTGACAACATAACCCTCAAGGGGACCTTTGTAAAGGTCAGACAGCACATAACGGGGACCGATAACCGGGAACAAAAAGAACCCGAGGTAGGATATGAAGAAGGCCGTCACAATGGAGAAGACCGTCCTTCTGAAGGCCATTAATTCTCCCCTGAAGTAGAGAGAGAGGCCCAGTACGGGGCCAAGCCAGTAATAGGAGTGGTACGAGATTTTCATGATCTCGGTCAGGGGAGGACTGGCAAACCGCTCCAGCCAGACCGAAGGGTGTATCCCCAGAATACTTTTCTCGAAACCAATGATGAGGTGATCCAGGTACATCCCGTGAATACCGAGGATATAGCCTTCGATCTGCTCGTAGAAATAACCCAGTACGATGGGGATATACCAGTATCTTAAGAACTTGATCACCGGATGACTGTGCCCGGTGGAAAAGCGGAGCCACGGTACGATGAGTCCCGCTGCAAAGGAATGGATCACGACATAGGTCCACCATTTTTCCACGCCCTGATGAAACAGGGTGACGAGGACCGCCACGGTCACCAGGTAGATGACAAAGGCTGTGTCTTCAGGACGGAAAATGGCCTCTTTCGTCGACATCGATCCTCCATAATTTTTTCGCTCAAATACCCGAAAAAATTATCTGGTAAGCTGTGCTTACTGAGTACAAATTCCTGTATTACTTTCAGACCGGCTAAAACGAACCCGTTATGCCTTATCACAAATAATCAGGTCAGGAAAACCCGTTTTTTTCATCTCGGAACCCCTACCCGGGAAGAAATGCTGCTTGTCCGTTCAGACCAGAAGAACGGGAGGGCTTTCCGACCTCTCCCGACGGAGTGTCAAAACTCCTCGAATGGGTGATTTGAAACAGGAATCAGGAAGATCTTATCTCAGATTTCAGATCTCAAATTTTTACCCCGCGTAACACTGCAGTGCAGCCTTCAGGTGGCTGCGCTGCGTACCCTGCGGTAAATTAGCTTTTACCGCTTTTGTGGAAACCGAGATCGCTTCGGCTCAATCCACTGCCTCACGATGACAAGCGTGGCTAACAAGGTTATGCCTTTCTCCTGCGTTCTGCGTTCCAGTTTTCTACTGGCTCCTGGCTACTGGCTCCTGTTTTTCAACGCCCTTCGCCCTTCGCCCTCCGCCCTTCGCCCTGCGCCCTAAC
>JALHUC010000354.1 GCA_022865845.1 bacterium
CTAGCGTCTGGTGTCTAGTGTCTGGGAAAGGCAAGTGTCTAGCATCTGGTATCTAGTTTCTAGCAATACTAAAATCACAGAACACAAATCCTGTACCGCAAATAAACATTTCCAGATTCAAATCATCGGGTAATATAATTCATCTTTGGCCCTGCATTTGCACAGGCTTCTGTCATGGGAAGAATGGAAAATCATGGTAGGTTTGAAGATCTGATCGTTTGGCAAAAGGCTCAAGATTTGGGAGTTATAATATATTCCACTTCGGGGAGCGGTCAATTCGCAAGGGATTTTGGAATAAAGAATCAAATTAGGAGAGCCAGCTTGTCCGTATCTTCCAATATAGCGGAGGGGCAGGGGAGGTATAGCAATAAGGAGTTCAAAAATTATCTGTCCATTGCAAACGGATCACTTTATGAAGTGATTTCCCTGATTCATTTCTCCGAAAAACTTAACCTTGTAACGCGAGTTGAAGCTTTGACAATTATTTCAAAGTGTTCAGAGATTAGCAAAATGATAAAAGGATTGAGAAACAGCATTTGATGAGTTTGCTGTTTTGATCTTGCCAGACACCAGAAACTAGACACTAGACACTGGACGATTCAATCCGGCCCAATGAGGCTAAGTTTACCCGGCGGGATTGAATCATCCAGCGCCTGCTCTATCATCCTCACAAATGTTGCGGCCATCATCTCTCTGGTGGGGGCGGCTCCATCGATGAATACTTTGTCGTTGACCCAGATCTTGGGGACTGTAACAACCTTATACTTCTGGCTCAACTCCGGGTACTCGTGGGTGCCGTAGATGAGGACTGTCAGTTTGTCGTTGAGACCTGCAAAAGCATATCCGAGCCCGACCGGCTCGGGACAGAAAGTTCAGTCCGGGGTGGTAAAGATGCGGATCAGAACCTCCTTATCCAGTTCTGAAATATAGGATGCAACTTCAGGCGCCAGATTTACCTGGTGGCCAGATGCCGAAAGGATGCCTTCGAGGAAGGGACGCGTCTCCTTGCGCTCGGGATAGCCGTAGTACCTTAAAATTCCTGGCGCTTTTCCTTTCATCTCGATAACGGGTCCGTGGGATACCCCCAGGTCGACCCCATCGGGATGGGTGGCGATATCCAACCTGTTCATGCTCACATTTGGTGATATCCGGGCTATGAGGTCCACGAGGGCCTGAGCCTCTTCACCCATGGTTTCACCATTGCCGCCACGGGTGATCTGAAGGGCGACAGGATTTGCCATGGGTGCGAGAATCTCCCCTGCAAGACGCTCTACATCAGGACCCAGCCGAACAGGAGGCTTGGCAGCCTCTTTGGAAGGCTGGCAGGAGAGAAAGGTAAGCGCGGCGACCGCGGCGATGATTAACTCAGATCTCATAATGTATTAGTGCACATGTGCACCGGTGCACCAGTGCACCAACACCCGGACACTAGCCTTCCTGAAAAAGGGGTGTGGAAAGATACCTTTCCCCTGTGTCACAAATGATGGTGACAATGGTTTTCCCGCTGTTCTCCGGGCGTTTGGCTATCTGGACGGCGGCCCATACGTTGGCGCCGGCGGAGATCCCGCAGAGAATACCTTCCTCTTTCGCCAGTCGCCGGGATGTCTCAAAGGCATCCTCAGCTTTGACAGTGACGATCTCATCGATGATCTCGGTGTTGAGCACCTTTGGGACGAAACCAGCCCCGATGCCCTGTATCTTGTGTGGTCCAGGCGGTCCCCCGGACAGGACGGGGCTGTCCTCAGGTTCAACAGCAATGGCCTTAATATCCGGTTTCCTCTTTTTGAGTACTTCCGCCACACCTGTGATGGTTCCTCCTGTACCCACGCCAGCAACAAAAATGTCCACCAGTCCGTCGGTATCTTCCCAAATCTCTTCCGCCGTGGTTTTCCGGTGGATCTCGGGATTGGCCGGGTTCTCGAACTGCTGGGGCATAATGGCGTTGGGGTCCGCGTCAACCATCTCCTGTGCCTTGGAAATGGCCCCCTTCATACCCTCCCCGCCGGGGGTCAGAATAAGTTCCGCGCCAAGCGCCTTCAGTAAGGTCCTTCTCTCCATGCTCATCGTTTCCGGCATGGTGAGGATGAGCCGATATCCTCTGGCCGCCGCCACAAATGCCAGGGCTATCCCTGTATTTCCGGATGTGGGCTCGATGAGGACAGTGTTCTTTTTAATAGCGCCCGCCTTTTCAGCGGCTTCTATCATGCTCAGGCCTATTCGATCCTTGACGCTGGAAAGGGGGTTGAACGACTCCAGTTTTCCAAGAACCGTGGCATCCACACCCTCGGTGACCTTGTTCAACCGTATCAGGGGGGTTCTGCCGACAAGTTCAGTTATGTCGTTATATATACGTCCCATCTTGGTCTCCTTGGTGAATGGTTGAAACTTGAAACACTCAATTGCTAGTTTATTTTATACGGAAAACTTAACATATTCTTATATATATAGTCAAGAATTATTTGCATAAATACACATAAATTAGGGGGGAATGCATCCAGCGCCTTATGTTTGATATCAGGCACTGGATGCAGTGCAGTAGTGCAAAAGTGCAGCAGTGCACTCATGCACCGTTTTTCCTGCACTAATGCACCTGCTGACCCTGACCAGAACTAAGACTCGAACCTGGTCAGCAGCTTCTCCATATCCTCCGGATAGTTGATGTTAATGAAAGGATCCGGTTCCCCGTTGTCCGGTGAAACTTCGGGAGACAGGACCGTCATGTTTTCAATTGCCGCCATGATCTTGAGGGTGCCAACCCTTAGACTTTCCTCCATACCGTCAGCGCAGGATTTTGAATAGACGGCGCACAGCGGCTCCAATCCCCTGGGACCGCGGGGTATCACGGCGTCAGCAAGGTGTCGGTGACTGAGGATGGTGGATATCAGAG
>JALHUC010000355.1 GCA_022865845.1 bacterium
AACAAAATTCATATCCCTGGAGGTGCCTTTGAAAGTGGCAGTAACGGGTGGAACCGGTTTTGTGGGGACAGCGGTGGTATCAGAACTGCTGCAGGCAGGTCATGAAGTGAGTATCCTGTCCAGAAAGGTCCCTGAGAGGCTACCAGACGGCGTCACATACGTTCCGGGAAGCATCGTCACAGAGGAAGGCCTTGATGCCCTTGTTCAAGGGGTAGACGCTGTGGTCCACCTTGTGGGAATAATCAAGGAGACAGGGGAGAACACTTTTAAAAAGGCACACTATGAAGGAACAGTTAACGTGATCACAGCGGCATCGCTAGCAGGAGTACATCGTTACCTGCACATGAGCGCACTGGGAACCAGGAAAAACGCAGTTAGCAAGTATCACCGAACCAAATACGCTGCTGAGGAGGCTGTAAGGGCCAGCGGTCTGGACTGGACCATCTTCCGGCCTTCAACAATTTTCGGTCCGGGGGACGCCTTCATCAACATGTTGATCGATATGATGCGAAAAACTCCTTTTATGCCCGTTGTCGGAGGCGAAAAGACCCGGATGCAGCCTATTTCTGTCCAGAACGTTGCATCGGCCTTCCGGACAGCTCTGGAGTCTGATGTGACTATCGGGAAAACCTACGAGTTGGGAGGACCAGAGGAGCTGAACTTAAGGCAAATTCTAGAAATAGTAGCCCAAGTAATTGAATTAAAACGTGTTTTAATGAACATACCTTTATGGGCAGTGTCTCCAATAGTGAAAATAGCACAACTATTCAAGATCCCGCTGCCGGTCACTTCAGATCAGCTCATCATGCTTGGGGAGGACAACATCCGGACAGGAGGCGATCCGGTGGAGGAGCTTGGGATAGAATGGACCCCTTTTGAAGAGGGCATAAGACATTACTTGGGGTCCAGTGTCTAGTATCTAGAGTCTAGTGTCTGGCTTCGGGAGTCTAGGTTCTAGAGTCTAGAGAAAGCTTTGCTGCATTAGTGGCTTTTAGCTCTGGCACAACCGTTTCTGTTGATGTTTTGCTAGACACCAGAAACTAGACGCCAGACACTGGAAAAGGAGTTCTTCCCTCTGGAAGTAACTCCTTTTCCATCTTCTCGCTCATAACAAGGAATGTCCCCTTTGCCGTGGCAACAACATCACCGTCCTCGTCGGTCACCGTTCCGGTAGCCTTGAACTTCCTTTTTGACCATTCCTCCTCCTGGGCAACAGCTTTAAGCCGTTTCCCAGGTGAGGCGGCCTTTCGGAAGGTTACCTCCAGGGTGTGGGTGAGGAAGAGGCGGTCCCTGTTAAAGGCCAGTCTGCCCAGAACTTCGTCGAGGAAGCCCATAATGACCCCGCCGTGGACCACCCCTTCATAGCCGGAGTGCTTGACATCAGGAGTAAAAACTCCCTCTACCTTGCCTGTTTCCAGAGCCCGGAATGTTGATTTAAGGCCGCACTCGTTATCCGGGCCGCAAACGAAGCAGCCGGCAAAGAGAATTTGATCCATGATTTAACCTCCGGTGAAGAAATTCAATATTCAAAATTCAAGATTCAAGATTGAAGAGCACTATTTTGACTTCGAAATGACGTTAACATAAAAAGCGTGTTAATGTCGTCCAAGTTAGAATCATTGGTCTACATAGCAGTATGTTGTGTTTTAGCGGGTTTCCGATTACATTTTGAACCTTGAATCTTGAATTTTGAGCAATTTTGAAAAGGAGTATTTACATGTCAAAATTCTTAGGAATTATCGGCGGCAGCGGACTATATGAAATGGAAGGTCTTGAAAATATCGATACTGTGAGCGTATCCACGCCCTTCGGTGAACCTTCCGACAGCATCATCACAGGGACCCTGGACGGCATGAAAATGG
The DNA here is from genome assembly GCA_022865845.1 of bacterium. Classification (GTDB taxonomy): domain Bacteria; phylum BMS3Abin14; class BMS3Abin14; order BMS3Abin14; family BMS3Abin14; genus JALHUC01. The sequence goes on from JALHUC010000355.1 coordinate 1,863, forward strand.
GCTTTCTGCCCCGTCACGGTAAAGGGCATCGCATAACACCATCGGAGATCAACTATCGGGCCAACATCTGGGCCCTGAAATCTCTCGGTGTTGACACGGTGATCTCCGTATCGGCAGTGGGGAGCATGAAGGAGGAGATCGTTCCTGGAGATCTCGTTGTGCCCCATCAGTTCATCGACCGTACCAAAGGTAGGGCATCCACCTTTTTCAGCGGCGGAATCGTTGGTCACGTAGCTTTCGCGGATCCTGTGTGTCATGCCCTGGCTGACGTTGTCTTCAAAGGGGCTGTTTCCACCGGAGCCAGGGTCCACCAGGGAGGAACCTACATCTGCATGGAAGGACCGCAGTTCTCCACCCGCGCGGAATCCAACCTGTACCGCACCTGGGGGGTCGATGTCATAGGGATGACCAACATTCCGGAGGCCAAACTGGCCAGGGAGGCCGAACTTTGCTACAGCACAGTGGCTCTTGCCACCGACTACGACTGCTGGCACGAGAGTGAAGAGGATGTATCGGTGGAAGCCATCCTTCAGATCATGCACCACAACGTGGAAAATGCGAAAAGAGCTATCGCCTGGGCGGCCCGTAATATGGCCGAAAAGGATGCCTGCAGCTGCTCAGAGGCCCTGAAGTTCGCTATCGTCACCGACCCTTCGGCGATCCCGGATAAGGTGAAGAAAGATCTTGAGCCGATAATCGGGAAATATGTGAAGTGAAGGGGCAGTACGCAGTACCCAGTACCCAGTATCCAGGAGAAAATCTGCGTAATCCAAGACCATTGTGCATTTGCCTGATAAATCTATTTACTTGGTACTTGGTACTGGGTACCGGGTACTGATTTCCATATGCAGCCTCTAATCGATACATATTTAGACCACCTCCTCATAGAAAAGGGTCTTGCAGACAACACCCTGTCAGCCTACCGTGGCGACCTGGAAGGCTACAACAAGTTTCTGTCAAGCCAGGAAATATCAGAACCGGGGCAGGTCCGGGCTTCCCATATCTACTCCTTCATCGCCCATCTGAGGGACGAGGGGCTGACAGCAAAGTCCGCCAGAAGGAAGGTCGTTGCCGTCAGGGGGTTTCACCGCTACCTGGTAGCCACCGGCCACCTGAGCAAAAACCCGGCC